>CAYFXN010000004.1:14600-47825 GCA_964347065.1 uncultured bacterium
CCAGCCCCTTCTCGGCAATCTTCTGGGCCTTGGCCGCCTTCTGTATCATATCCCTGAACTGCGACTCGGCGGCGGTGAAGACGTAGGGTATGTTGCAGGCCGAAAAAATCTGCGCCGTGTCCTTGTGATGGGTCGTCTTTCCGTGCTGGTAGGGGCCGAAATGGGACGTGGATGTCTGGTGGCCCAGAGGAACCGTAAAGGAGAGCTGGCTGCCCGTATTCTGGTAACCCTGGTTGTCGTACTCGATGATGATCATCCGATGGCCCCTCATGGCAGCGCCTATGCTGGGACCCATTCCGATGTCGTGGCCGCCGTCTCCCGTGACCATCAGGAAGGTGATCTTTTCGTCCTCGGGGATCTCCCCCCTTCTCTTCCTCTCCTCGAACATCTCCACGACACCTGAAAGGGTGGCCGCCCCGTTCTGGAAGAGGTTGTGGATGTAGGTCACCTTGTGTGACGTGAAGGGATATCCCGTGGTCACCACCATTCCGCAGCCGGTGTGGAAGAGGACCACCACGTGCCCCTGAAGCCCCTTCATGAAGATGTTGAGGTTCGTAAATATCCCGCAGCCGGGACAGGCTCCGTGCCCGGAAGCGACCCTTTTCGGCCTCTCCGTCAGGTTCCTCGCCACAACGCCGGAAACCTTGATTTTTCCCGACTCCTCATCTTCCCTTACCTTGATGATGCCGCTTGACTGTTCTTCGGCGATTGGCTTGAAAATGTGCTTCGGCCTGAACGTCTTGTCCCCCGGGTTCGCTCCGTGAAACTCGTAAGGGACATCCACTTTTTTCGTTTTCGCTATCTTTACGGCCTCTTCGAGCAACTCCAGCGCATCGTCGATAAAGAACTCCTTACCACCGATACCGTAAATCCTGCTGGCAACTTTCGTCTTGCTCCTCGGCACATCCTGAAGGGCCGCCTTCACCTCGACAGTCATCTGTCCGCCCCAACCGCCGGGATTGTCCTGCCTGTCGGCCACGACGAGGCCCTTTATGTTCTTCAGCGACTCTACCACCTCGCGAATCGGAAATGGGCGTATCACGTTGAGCTTAATCAGGCCCACTTTTTTTCCCTGTCTCCGGAGGATGTCGACGGCGTCTTTCGCAGTTTCAGCAGCAGAGTTCAGGATGAAGAGCGCAGCGTCCGCGTCTTCCATCCGGTACTTTTCCACCATGCTGTACCTTCTCCCCGAAAGTTTCCCGTATTCCCTGAAAAGCTTCGGAATTACCCTGTAGGCCTGTTCCATGGCCAATGCCATTTGCTTCTTGTTGTTGATCAGATCGGGGTCATTCATGTAGGGTCCGATGGTGACGGGCTTTTTCGGGTCGACGGAGGTCACCGTCGGCTCGAAGGGGCCGAGAAAATTCTGTATCACCTTCCTGTTCTCGAAGTGGTATATGAGCCTCTTCTGGTGGCTGGTGAAAAACCCGTCGAAAGCCACCATCACGGGAAGGCGTACATCTTTGTGTTCGCCGATCTTTGGCGCCATGATGTTCATGTCGTAGACGGCCTGGGGATCCGATGCGAGGAGGATTATCCATCCGGTGTTGATGGCCAACATGATATCGCTGTGATCGCACCGAATATCGAGGGGGCCGGAGATGCTTCTTGTGACAATGTTGAATACCATGGGGAAGCGGGTAGCCGACTGCACCGGCAGCTGCTCGAAGGCAAACATCAGGCCGTTGGCAGACGTAGCATTGAAGACTCTTCCCCCGGCAGTTGTTGCTCCGTAGCATATTCCCGCGGCACCATGCTCACCGTCTCCCGGTATCATGTTGATGTTGTGAACCCCCTCGGCTCTCATCGCATCGAGGGTCTCTGCCACCTCCGTCGACGGGGTTATGGGATAATACCCCATGAGATGATAGTTGATCTGGCTCGCGGCCAGGGCGGCAATCTCATTCCCGCTGAGAAATATCGGAACCTGTGCGGGTTTGGGGACCGCTTTTTTTGCAACCATTTTTTTTGCAGGCATTCCCTTTGCCATGGTACTTCTCCTTTTTTACCTGGAAAATTTATGTTTGACGATGATCTCATCTATATTGTAGTCACTCTCCTTCACCGCCTCTATGGCACCAAACCTGCAGGCCTTCGTGCATCGCAGGCATCCCTTGCAGTACTGGTAGTCGATGCCCAAGAGGAGCATTCCCTCCCTTCCGGTCTTCGGATCGATACCCTTCTCCCACACGTAGCAATAGTCGGGGCAGTAGATATCACACTCCCCGCACTTGGTGCAGTTTTCAATGATGAAACGGGGAATGAAACCGACCCTGCTCGCCGAGAGGTCCTTGACGGCCGTATTGCCCACCGCGTAGATCGTGCCTCCCATCGGCGCATTCTCATAGCCGAATTCGGGAAGGGTCCTCATGAAGGGAACGTGTTCGAATTTTCCATCGGATTTGAAGTTCTTGAGCTCGACTTCCGTGAAGCCCCGCTCCAGGGCGGCCAGATTGCCCGGCATGGCAGCCGGATACTTGGCGCCAAATGCCTCCTTGACGGCCTTGTTGATCGCCCCCAGCTCGATAAATTTGCTCGCCCTCGCCACCGCTCCGAGAAGGACCATATTTACGCGCGATTTTGTCTGGATCGCTATTTCCGTGGCATCGATCGCTCCCACCGTCCCGCTGGCGATCTTCATGAAATCTCTGGCTTCCTCGGCGCTCTTTTTCGTATTGAGGATGACCGCTCCGTCCGGGAGCAGTCCTGCCGTCACGGGGAGGGTCCTCACCATTGACTCATGGAAGATCGCAAGGACATGGGGCTCCTCGATGGGGCTGTTGGCGCGGATCTCCGTCTTCGGGTCCGCTATCCTTACGAAGGCTTTCACCGGCGTACCCTTTTTCTCCGATCCGTAGGAAGCAAAGGATGAGGCATTGAATCCCATCCCGAAGACGACAGCCTCGCCGAGAATTTTCCCGGCCACGTTTGCGCCAAGCCCCCCTATCGATTCCATCCTCACCTCGAAGAAGCCGAAATCGTTCTTCTTCGGAAGCTTCCGTTTCTTATTCCTGGTGGATTTTCCCTTCACTGCCATGACACGAACTCCTTTCTTGAAGTAAATTGAAAGTAATTTCTAATTTTAAAGTATTCATGTGAAAATATAAATCACTTTTTCATATCCCCCTGCGCACACACCGCCGGGGTAAGCAGGTTGAATCCCCCCCAACTTCGAAATGAGAAGGCAACCGATACCTGTCTGCACTACTTTCATGCTATACGCTTCGCAGGGAGGGAAAAATCAGACAGCATCTGATTTCCCTGCAGGTAAACTGCTTACGGTGAAGCTCTTCGTAAACCCATTCAGCACAGGCGCTTTCACATTTCTCTTCTGAAGGCGATCGCTTTCCCCACGGTGAACTCATCGGCATACTCAAGGTCGGCGCCGATGGGCATCCCGTAGGCTATTCTCGTGACCTTGACTCCCCGCGGCTTGAGAAGTGATGATAGGTAAGAAGCCGTCGCTTCCCCTTCCACGTTCAGGTTCGTTGCAATGATGACTTCACTCACCCCCTCGTTTTTCACCCGGTCGAGGAGGGCTTCGATCCTCAAGTTTTCCGGCATCACCCCGTCTATGGGAGAGAGGGCTCCTCCCAGAACGTGATACCTGCCGTCGAACTCTCCGCTTTTCTCCACCGGGATGATGTCCGGCGGCTCCTCCACCACGCAGATAACGCTGCTTCTATCTTCGCGGGAGCAAATGCCGCACAGATCTTTCTCGGAAAAATTACCGCACCGCCCGCAGTACCGGACCTCTCTCTTTGCTTTGACGATCGAGTGGGATATCTGCTCGACCAGGCCCTCGTCCATCTTCAGGATAAACAGTGCCATTCTCAGCGCGCTTTTTTCGCCCACTCCGGGAAAATTACAGAGGCTCTTCACGAGCTCTTTCAAGGGTACCGGAAAATACCTCATCAGAAAAGCCCCGGAAAATTCATCCCGCCCGTCAACTTTGACATTTCCTCCTGAACCATCTCCCTTGACCGGTTTATCGCCTCATTCACCGCCGCTGTTACCAGGTCTTCGAGCATCTCCGCATCTTCGGGAGAAATTACTTCCCTCTCTATCTTCACCGAGACGATATCCCCCCGTCCGTTAGCAACGGCAGTCACCATACCCCCTCCTGAGCTCGCCTCAACGGTCTTCCCCCCCAGTTCCTCCTGGAGCTTCGCGATTTTTCCCTGCATCTTCTGAGCCTGCCGGAGCAGTTCGTCCATGTTTTTCACTTCAATCCTCCTCTTCCTCATTCGGCAGATCCGGCGTGTACCCTTCACTCTCGTCGGAAACGGCCCGGTCGCTGTCCGGCACCTTCCCGGTACCCGGATCCTTTTCAGGATCGATCTGCACAATATCGGCTATTTTCGAACCCGGGAACTCCTTCAAAAGCTCAATGACGACCGGGTCGGAAAGGACTCTTTTTTCGATATTTTCCTGCGCTGCGGTGGATTCGCTCTCTTTCTGACTTCCGGAGTCATCTTTCTGAAGGATTATGTTTACCGGTTTTCCGAAAATTTCCCTCGTGGACTCCTCTATGATATTCCATTTGTCCGATTCTTGCAACTTGTCCAGGAGGGCATCGAACTCGCACCGAATGACGAAGTTCTCTCCATCGAACCCTCCCCACATGTTTTCCAGCAGCCCCTTGAGCACGAACTTCTTCCGTTTTGCCACCCTTTCCATAAATTCTTCCCAGAAACTCTCCGTTTCCCGGCGCGCGCCCTTCTCCCCGCCATCATCTGAAGAAACAGGCGCCGCCCCCTCCAAACCTTCCTCGCCGGATCGATCCGGTCTCCTCGATGTGGTGACCGTAACCTCCGGGTGGCGACTCTCCTTCCCTGCAGACAGGGGAGCAACATCAGCCGGAGCTGCCCCCTCAGCGAGCAGGTCAGCAACGCTTACGAGTTCACGGAAGGATAGTGCCCGAAGGAGCATAGCCTCGAATCCGTGAAGGGGGAACTCAGACATGAGGATATCCTTTTCACTCTTCACGATGACATCGAAGAGAAAAAGGCTCTCCTGCTTCGTGAGCCTCTCGGAAACATCGTTCACTGCGGCTCTTACCTGCTCGGCCTCGCCTGCGAGAATCTCCGGGTCGCCGGTAAAGCGCGAAAGCGCAACCTTCCGGAAGAAAGCCAGAAAGGTGGCGTAGAGATTTTTGAGATCCGCACCGCCTCCATAGAGATTACGCAGGAGCGATATGACATCCCCGGCATTTCCATCGACCACCGCCTTCCCCAGGCGTGACACCCCTGCTGTGTCGGGGTAACCCAGGATCTCGAGAACTTTTCCGTACGTCAGGTCCCCGTCGGTGGTAAGGGCACACTGCTCGAGGATGCTCAGGGAATCCCTCAATGAGCCTTCAGCCACGGATGCGATGTGCGACAGGGATGGCTCATCTGCGCCGATTTCTTCCTCTTTGCAAATTCGCTTCAGGTGCTTGAGTATTCTGGCTTCGGGAATGAGCCGGAAGTCGAAGCGCATCATTCTCGAGAGGACCGTCTCGGGAATCCTGTAGGGCTCCGTTGTGGCGAATATGAAGATGAGATGGGAGGGCGGCTCCTCGAGGATCTTCAAGAGGCCGTTGAAGGCCTGCCGCGAAAGCATGTGCACCTCATCGATTATGTAAACCCTGTACTTTCCCTTCGAGGGCACGTAGACAGCCGTCTCCCGCAGGCGGCGGACGTCGTCGATGCCCGTGTTCGAAGCCCCGTCGACTTCGAGCACGTCGGTGGAGATTCCGCTGAGGATCTCCTTGCAGATGTCACAGGCATTGCAGGGATCCGGGGGGATTCCCCTGCCGCAATTCACCGCCCGCGCAAAAATCCTCGCCGCCGTGGTCTTGCCGATACCCCTCGTCCCGGTAAAGATGTAGGCGTGATGGATCTTCCCCGTAAGAACCGCGTTCTTCAAGGGAGTGATGACGTTATCCTGGCCGATTATCTCATCGAACCTCTTCGGCCGCCATCTCCTGGCGAGGGCTTCATACGGCATACGCAAAAACCTGGAGGTGAGCAATATCTGGCGGTCAGGTGTGCCCGGAACACACGGAATTGGCTGCTACCGCTGCTTCCTTCCGGACCTGACGGAGTTCACAGCTTCCCGTTGCCCGGGGCCTGGCCGCCAGCCATTGCCACCAAGTAGGAATGGTATTCAATGGTATCAGATGTTCGGAAAAACTGAAACCTCTTATATCCGGGGGCCCACCATTTCTCCCACCACTGCCTCTTGGCATGTGACTTCCCCCCTCCGAAGTGCTACAATCATCCGTGAAAATCGCATGTGGGACTCATCGAGGGAAGGGGACAATGCCGCCGTTCGAGGAATTTTTCCAGGCATTTACGTCTAACCTCCTGGAATATATAGACAATGTGTCAATTTCCGCAAAGGCCCGGGCCTTCCAGATTCCGGGCGGTGTAATCGCAACGTGTTCGATCATCCCCGAACCGCTTCCCCTGCTTCACACCTGCAGGGTCATGGTCTTTCCGAGGGAGGAGATGCTCTCCTCGTACGTACATTTCTTCATAGAGCGGGCAAAAGATCTGAGCAGGGGAAATGCAGAACCCGATGCACGAACGCCCCTGTCCATCGTGAGACGGCTTCTTGAAGATTACGACTACGTGGACAGGAAAAACCTCTGCCTGCTCGTTTCGTCTGGTGCGGCCTGCTCCCCCCCTCAGGGGGAGGTGTCCGCCGCACTCATCATCCTTCCCGGAGCCGCCACACAGGGATCCAGCTACCATGGGGAGGGAACCTTTACCCCCCTTTCCCCCGACGACCCCCTCTGCAAATATGGCGAGGCATTGACCGACCTCTTCCTGCCGCTTCACGGAGTCGGAAAAAAGCGCGAAAAGAAGGGGTATCCCCTGCCAGGAAAGCTCTCTCTGAAACATATCCGGAGGGAGGATCCCTTTCTCCCCTAGGCGCGGGAACGTTTCCGGAGGAACGATTTTCATGGCTCTGTGAACGAATCGATCAGATGATAAGTGTCAGGAGCTTATAGGTGAGATAACTCACCGCCGCCGTCCCGGGAAGAGTGAAAATCCAGGCGTAGAGGATCTTCTTGCTCACCCCCCACCGAACGGCCGACAACCTTCGCGTTGCACCAACACCGAGGATCGATCCCGTTATTGTGTGGGTGGTGGATACCGGGATGCCGTAGTGGGCGGTGAAGAGGAGGATTATGGATGCCGTTGTCTCTGCGGCAAAACCGTGAACGGGCTCTATCTTTATCATCCTGGCGCCAAGGGTCTGTATAACGTTCCACCCCCCGATGGCCGTTCCGAGGCCCATCACGAGAGCGGAACTGAGTACCACCCAGAGGGGGACCTCGAGGGTCTTGAGATAGCCCCCCGAGACCAGGGCAAGGGTGATGACGCCCATGACCTTCTGGGCGTCGCTCGTTCCGTGGGCAAAAGCCATGGTGCCCGCGGAAATGAGCTGTAATTTCTTAAATACCTTGTTCGACGTGCCCTTGGTTACCCGGAAAAAGAGCCGGATGATAGGGACCATGAAGAGAAAGCCGAGGATGAACCCGAAGAGGGGGGAAATCAGCATCGCCTTGAAAATGAGCTTGAGCGTTTTTATATTCAAGACGACGAAGCCGCCGTGGGCTATGCCCGCCCCCATGACACCGCCGATGAGTGCGTGAGAGGCGCTTATGGGAAGGCCCATCAACGTGGTCACCGTGTTCCAGAAAATCCCCCCCACGAGTGCAGCGCACACCACCGTCTGGGTGATGAGTTCCGGAGAAACGATGCCCTTCCCGATGGTCTTGGCAACAGCCGTGGAAAAGAATGCCCCAGCTATGTTCAGGGCGGCGGCGAATAGGACAGCCTTGAAGGGTGTGAGAACCCTCGTGGAGACAACCGTCGCTATAGCGTTTGCGCTGTCGTTCCAGCCATTGGTGAAGTCAAATATCAGGGCAAAGGCAACCACCACGAAGATCAGCCACGCAGGATCCACGCCGAATCTCCCTCTTTCCCATTTTTCTCAAGAATATTTGAGGACAGCGCCCTCAATAATATTTGCCGCATCTTCACAGTCGTCCACGGCGTTTTCGAGGTGTTCGTAGATCTCCTTCCACTTCATCACTTCCATGGGGTTATAATCCCCATTAAAGAGCTCTGCCAGCGCGCTTCTCAGATAGTCGTCGGCAACGTTTTCGAGGCGGTTGACCTCGATGCAGTACTCCATAATTTTGTCCGCATTCCTCATGTCGTGGAGAAGACCCACGGCACTCGATATCGCCTCGATCGCATCGATGAGCACATCGGCAAAGCTCCTGGCGTAATCCTGGGCTGTGTCTATCTTGAAAAGGATAATCCGCTCCGATACCGCTTCCATGTGGTCGAGAATATCGTCGAGCTTGCTGGTGAGACTGTGTATGTCCTCCCGGTCGATGGGGGTGACGAAGGTCCTGTGGAGGCTCTCGATGATCTTGTGGGTGATATCGTCTCCCTCAGACTCCTTATCCTTTATCTTCACTGCCAGCTCGCCGGCTCTTGACATGTTATTCAAGAGCTCTTTGATCAATACCGCACCCTCCAGCACCGTCTTGGTCTGTGCCTCGAACATGTCGAAGAACTTCTCGTCCCTTGGAAATAAACGGAATTTCATGTTCATCCTCTTTTTCTTGGATTCATTGCCCTGGAAAATCAGTACCACTCTAACAGATAATAAATCTGGTGAAAATCAGTTTTTTTGATACGAATAAGGAAATCCTGGTGAGCTCCCGCAGAAGGAACGAAAGCGGGAAAGGAGTTTAAGATGCAAGTGGGAATTATCGGGGGAAGTTCGGTGGATGGAAAAACGTACGCTGCCGCCGAAGAGGTGGGAAGACTGCTCGCCTCCCGGGGAGCGACGGTGATAGGGGGGGGCCTCTCAGGGGTGATGGAAGCATCGGCAAAGGGCGCAAAGGCGGCGGCGGGAACCACCATAGGGATCGTTCCCGGAAGCGACAAACGCAGCGCCAACAGGTACATAGATCACGTTATCGTCACCGACATGGGTCATGCCAGAAATGTCATCATCGCCCACACATCCGACGCCCTGATCGCTATCGGCGGAGAATACGGCACACTCTCGGAAATAGCCATCGCGCTGAAACTGGGAAAGAAAGTCGTTTCCCTCGGCTCGTGGGATATTACAGGAGTGAACAAAGCTTCCTCGCCCGAGGAGGCGGTGTCGCTCGTACTCGGATGACAGCTCAGCGGGGATGGTCGAGCGTCTCGGCGATTGAGTAAAACCGGGCAAAGGTACCGCTGTCCACCCGGCTTTCCCAGTGATTCGTTACGCGTGCTGCCAGGTAAAAGCTGAGAATAACGGCGAGAAGCAGAAGGGGTACCGTCAACTCTTTCAACCGTTTTTTCCCGAAATAGTTCACCGTGAGACAATCATCGACGGGGCAGGTGGAAACGCAATTAAGGCACGCCGTGCATTCCACTGTCCTGACCGAACGCTTCTGGTGAACCCGAATCTGATACGGACACACCCTCGAACAGGACCGGCAGTCGATGCAGGCTCCGGCATCCCTTTTCACCGAAAGGGGAGAAAAGAAGGAGATAACCCCGAGGAGAGCTCCGTAAGGACAGAGGTATCGACACCAGAAGTTTTTTACGAGTGTGGAGAGGGCAACGATGACCAGGAGCACGATCAGGGTGGTTCGGGACATATCCAGGAAAAATATGAGCATCTTGGCATCGGCTGCGATGTTATACGGGGAGGAGAGGAACATCTCCACATCTTTCAACGACATCTTGAAAAAAACCACGTAGATGAAGAAAGCGCAGACAGCGTATTTGACCGACATGAGGAGGTGGTCGAGGAGGGGGGGGACGTTTATCCTGTTCTTCAAGAGTTTTTTGTTGCCCCGCTCAACCATGCGGGACAGGCACCCCACCGGGCAAATCCATGCACAAAAGCTCTTCCTCGAAAGCAGAGCAGACACGATGACTGCCATGATGATGGTCAGCCCCGCCGGGTGGACAGAGTCATAGATACCCGTCGCCAGAAAATGCCTGAGGCCGAGAAGGGAGCTTATCGGCAAGAAGCCCTCGACGGCCGGCGGGCGGTAGAGGTGGAAATTGCCCTCGATGATTCCCGTGTAAAAATAGGAGAACTCGACTCCCACAAGGACATAAAAGAGGGTGTATATGGCCTGCACGAGCCACCGAAGGGAGGGGATGGACCTTCTCAAGTTTGCCCCTTTTAAAGACACACCGAAACCCCGTTCCCGTTTCCTCTCCTTCTGTATTACCGCATCACGCACGGCAATACCCCCGTCACCCCTCAATTTATCTTTTTGCTCTGTCATCGCTTTACCGCGTTGATACACATAACGTTTTCACCGGGCGTCATTTTATATGCCTCCAAATAACGCGGTGCTATCTCATCCTCCAGCCTTGTTGCATATCATTATCAACGGTATCTTCTTTTGTATCACTTCAGGAGGGCAAATTAATTGACCGGAGTCAAGGTGGGGAAATTTTGCTCTGTCACCTGATTATTTTGCTCTGACACCCTATCAAGCATTTGATTATAATAGGGAATTTCATGTTTCGCGGGCTCTAAGAGATCCATCTTGCTCCCTGGTACGTGCCCCGTCTTTCCAGCTCACGGTTCACATCCTGGATAAACCCGGCACTTCCCTTCTCCCACCGGGGAGCGAGAAGATATTTTTCCGGCGTCGTGCCGATCAGTCGCGCCACCGTCACAGCCGGCGATAAGCGTTCGAGAAAATCACACACTGCACCGAGATATTCATCATAGCCGGGGGGAACAAATGTCCCCATCCTCCACATTCTCTCCAGCTCCGTATCGCGAACCACATGAATGTGGTTCAGTTTCACCAGCGAGGCACCCTCATCGGACACTTTCCCCGCCCCATCGATGAAGTTTTCCCCCGAGTCGCCGGGCAGGCCGTATATCAGATGAACGCCAAAATCAATACCGGCATCCCTGAGCAGTTCCGCCGCCTTCCTGAACGTATCGTACCCGTGCCCCCTGTTGACCATGGCGAGCACCCGGTCACTGACAGTCTGCAAACCGAGTTCGACGGAGACATACGTTTCCTGCCCGAGGGCACCGAGAAGCCTCACGATCTTTTCATCGATACAATCTGGCCTGGTGCCGATAACGATCCCCACGATTTTCTCGGATACGAGAGCTTCCCGGTACACCCTTTCGAGATCGCCCACGTCACCATAGGTGTTCGAATATTTCTGAAAATAGACGAGAAACCCTGCATTTTTGTATCTTTTCTTCCCCTCCTTCTCCCTGAGCGCTGCAAGGACCTGGAAAGAAACGGGATTTCCCTCTCCAATGATGCCCACCGTGAAGGCTTCATTGTTACAGTAAATGCACCCGCCTCTCCCAATCGCACCGTCCCTGTTGGGACAGGTAAAACCCCCGTCAACCATTATCTTGTGCAGACGCTGGCCGAACCGCTCCCGAAGATATCTCCCGTAATGGTTGAAACGATATTCGCCGATAAAATCCGTCTCCATCAACCCCTCCGGTCCGGGTTGTATAAAAGATATTTTAACAGAGAGTGAAATACCTGATACAATAACCCGAAAAATCGTGAAGGGTGAGCGATGGAGAGGGTACAATTCATCCTGGACAACGACCGGGTGATCAGGCTGTTCGGCATGGAGCTGGAGGAGGCCAGCGAGGGGTACGTAAAAATTTCGGTCAGCGTGAAGGATGACTTCTTAAACGCTCACAACATCGCCCACGGAGCGTTGATCTTCGCACTCGCAGATGTGGCCTTCGCCATCGCCGTGAATTCCGTCACCGATGCCGTAGGAGTCCAGTGGAGCTTCAACAGCTTCAGGGCCGCAATGCCGGGCGAGAAGATAACCGCAGAATGTGAGCTGATCCACAGGGGGAAAAGCCTGATGGTGGTGGATTACCGGGTCAGCAACGAGGCGGGAAAAATAATCGCGAAAGGGCAGGCAACCGCCCTCCCCGTTTCCCGAGACAGGTTCAAAAGCTGAGCTACCCGAATTTTATGAGAATGACGCCGAGGCTGATCAGCAGCGCTCCCGTCAGCCTGATTTTTCCGAAGGACTCACGAAAGAGGACGATCCCGAGCACAACCCCGAAAATCGCACTGACCTGCCGGGTGGAAACGGCGTAGCTTACCCGGGATATGCGAAGGCCGAGCCGGTAGCACAAAAATGACCCGAAGAGGATCGCCCCTGCCAGCACGATTTTCGGCCAGTTTTCCCTCAGCTCCGGCAGCAGATCGCTGCCTTTTCCCCTGAGCACCACGTGGTTGCACAAAAGAAAGATGGCCAGCGCAGAATCGAGGTAATACGTGTAGGTGAACACGTCGAAGCCAGAAACCCCCTTCTTATCCACCACCGCTCCAATCGAATAAAAAAATCCCGCCGCGAGCGCAAGCAGGACGCCGACATTTCTCATGTCCCTGAGCGGTTCCAGCATCCCCCGGAGATCGAGTTTTTTCATCTGCATCGTGTAGGCACCGAAAAAGACCAGCACGATCCCTGCCCCTCCGAGAATGGAGAGTTTCTCGCCGAGGAATATATAGGCCCAGAGCGGAATGTAGAGCGGCCCCGTCGTTGTGAGCGGATAGGCAAGAGACACCTCTGTCGTCTCGTATGAATCGGTGAGGCACAGGTGATAGAGGAAGAAGAAAAAGCCGGCAGTTGCGGCAATGACCCCGAGGCGAAACCCCGGCAGCGGAATTTTTCCCTTCCAGAGGAGGAAAAAAACAGAAAAGATAGCGATGGCGGAGAGGTGCATGAATATGTTGAAGGACATTTTCCGATGAGACGTCTTGAGAACGACGTTCCAGAGAGAATGAAAGAGCGCTGAAAGGATTATGAAAAAGAGTGCGAGCAGATTCATATGGGCTCACTCACCTTGCCTCATCTTCCTCCTATCAGGAATGTTCTTTATAAAATTTATCTTTCCTTTCGTAAATGTTGATATTATAAAATAATCTAAATACTATTTTTACAAGGGAAAATGCTTAAACTAGAAGCAAAATATCACGCATTTACACGGTTCATACGGGAAAAGGCCAAAACGGGGTCGGTTGAGAGCCTCCTTGAAGCGACGCCATCGAAACTTATCCTCCTTTTCCCCGAACTTATCTCAGCATCCTTTGTGGAGATAAATCGTGAGGCCGGCATCGTCCGCTGCACGTCCTTCGCAGGACCAAAAGACCCGTTCCATTTCCCCCCTCGCGGTGAGCTCTTCCGGTTCGATCCGGAAGAGGCAAGGGGTCGGTTCGACGAAAGAATCAGGGAGTTGATCGACAGGAAACTCAACCTCCCAGAACGATACCGCACAGAACTTATCCCCATCCCCATAACAATGCAAAGGATTGAGGGGTATTTCGCTCTCGTTTTTCAAAGAGACATTCCTGATAGCAGAGAAGTTACCAACCAGATACAGGAGATGTTGCCTTTCCTCACCGTTCATATAGAGAATCTCTCCCTGAAATCACAGCTCGAGGAGATCAACGCCAACTACGAAATCATCGCGAAAACCCTCTCGGGGAAAAAACTCGCTCCCGAAGAAGAAGCGGGCGATCTTTTCAAAAATATCCTCGAGACGGCTGTCCTCGTTTTCCAGGCACAACGTGCAGTGCTCTTCAAGCGTGACGGAAACACCCTCGTCTCTCTCCCTCGTTTTAAAGCTGTCCCGCCTTCTGGAAGCGAACCCGGCGACGATGAACCCGTTTCCATAGAGCTCCTGGCTCAAGAGACAGTTCCCGACACGCAGATTTTCGATGCGGACTTCTACCGTGAAAAAATAGAGAACAAAATGCTTCCGGCGCCGAATGCCAGCGACGAGATACGGTCACTGACAATTCCCCTCTCTCCATTTGGAAAGCACACCTATATCATCGCGCTGTTTTTCGACTCTCTCGAGCAGGAGAAGTGGGACCGGTACCGGAAATCGAGCCCCCTCTTTTCCCAAATAGCATCTTCCTCCATCGAGAGTAACCTGAACAGGGCCTCCCTGTCTTTGGCAACCAAAGAGCTCGTTCACGAGAAAAAGAGCGTATCGAATCTCCTTCACCTCACCAACCTCGTCTCGTCGACCCTCGACGTGAAACATTCGCTGAACATCGCGATAAAAAAGGTGAGGGAACTCTTCGACGCCGACAGGTGCTCGATCATCATAAAAGCGCAGGGGAAAAACGAGTATGTCATACAGTACTCCTCATCGAGAGACACTTCCATTGAGGAGCCTGTGGGGATACGGCTCAGCGAGGAGCAGTGCCCATATCTCTTCTCCCCATCGAAGACCAAAAAGGCCCTCACAATCGATCAGGACGATGCACTGAAATTGAACGTCAAAGAGAGGGGGCTCATGTACGCCCTCAACATAAATAAGATGCTGCTCGCCCCTGTATTCAATCACGGGGAATTCAAGGGGCTCTTGACGATCGATCGCACGGAGAGCGCCGAAGAATTTACCGAGAGAGAAATCGACCTCGTTTCCGCTATCGCCAATCAGATCTCAAGCGCCATAGGAAACGCCAGCCTCTTCACCGATGTTTTAAGGAGCAAACACGAATGGGAACTGATCTTCAACTCGATTTCCGACGGTATTTTCGTCATCGATAAGGACTACACGATCACCAACTTCAACAGGGTTTTCGCCGAAAAGTTCGGTTTTGACAGCGACAGCATCATCGGCGTGAAGTGCTACGACCTCTTTTCCTGCAAAAAGGCGGAAACCGATGCCTGCGGTCACATTCAATGTATCAAGGAAAATAAATCCATCGAGGCCACCCACATCTACAGCGAAATTCCGGGAACGTTCAAGGTAACCATTTCCCCCGTATATGACGAGAGGGGAGAAGTGGAAAAGAGCGTTCACTTCATAAAGGACATTACCAAAGAAATAGAATATGAGCAGCAGCTGAAAGAGAGCCTGAAAAGAGCGGAGGAAATCTCCAACTACCTGGAGACGCTGATCGAATCTTCGACTGATTCGATAATATCCACCGATCAGGAGGGGAAGGTCGTCTACTTCAGCAAGGGGGCCTCCGAGATTCTCGGATACGAGCCCGAGGAGATCCAGGGAAAACATGTATCCGAAGTGTACCCCTCGCTGGAGGATGCGAAAAAAATCGGCAGGGCGATGCGGAAAAACAACGGGAAGATACGAAACTATAACGTCTCCCTCAAGAGGAAAGACGGGTCGCTGGTTGAGGTTCTCTTGTCCGCTTCCACCCTGTTCGACGAGGAGGGAAAGAGCGCCGGGACGGTAGGGATATCCAAGGATCTATCGAAGATAAAAAAGATGGAAGAGTACATACGCCAGTCGGAAAAGCTGACCGCCCTCGGAAAGCTCGCCTCGGGCATCGCTCACGACTTCAACAATATTCTGGCAGCTATTTCGATGCGGGCCGAACTCATGAAGATCAAGGTGAAAGAGCCGGAACATTTGAAGGATCTGGAAGTGATCGAGAACGCTGCACACTCGGGAGCTGCCACGGTGAAAAAACTGCGCTCCTTTTACAAACGGGATCGGAAAACATTCAGCCCCCTCAACCTGAACGATGTGATCAGGGAGGCAGTAGACATCACTTCGCCGAGATGGAAGGATATGTCCTACTCGAAGGGAATATCCATCGAACTCGCCCTCCACCTTGAGGAGAAGCTGAAAATCATCCGGGGGAACGAGGGTGAACTCAAGGACACATTCATCAACCTTATCATCAACTCCCTCGATGCAATGCCAGAGGGCGGAAAGATAAAAATAAGCACGGAAAACGTGAGGGGAACGGTGAAGGTCATCTTCACCGATTCGGGGTTAGGAATGAAGCCGCGAATCCGCGACAGGGCTTTCGAGCCCTTCTTCAGCACGAAGGGAGAAAAGGGATCGGGACTCGGTTTATCGACCGTCTACGGAATCGTCACGTCGCACGGAGGCCGGGTGGAGCTCGAATCCTGGGAAGGAAAAGGAACTTCCTTCATAATCCATCTGCCCGTCTCGGAAATCGAGGTGCAAGAAGAACCTCGATACGAGGAGGTGAAGGATTACGATATCACCGGAACCCGTGTTATTCTCTTCGAGGATGAAGAGCCGATAAGAGATGCGATCCGGGAAGTGCTCACCGAGAAGGGCTGCAACGTGATCGATTTCTACAACAGCAGAATAGGGCTAAAATTTTTGAGGGAAAATCTTCCCACCCTTCATGCCGAGCACAAAGTTGTGGTAATAACCGATCTCGGCATGCCGGATATCAACGGTCTTGAAATTGCCCGGAGAGTCAAAGAGCTGGAAAGCAGCGTGCCCGTCGTCATGATAACCGGATGGGGGAGCTTCATGGAGCAATCGCAGGGAAACATTTACGGCGTCGACCGCATAGTCCCCAAGCCGGTGCGGAGCAGAGTGCTCGTTCAGATAATCGGGGAGCTGGTCAGTTGAACGCTGCTCCCACGTTCGTGTACCGCAACATTATTCTTTCTCTTGCAGCAATTTTGCTATCACTGTCCCTGGCGACCTTTGCCGGAAAGCCCGCATCGGCGGCCGACAGAAATATCCTCACCACGATTCTGCCCCTCTACATTTTTACCGGGAATTTACTGAACGGGATCGACGGGATTTCGCTCGAACTCCTCATTGATGGTGACAACGCCAATCCCCATACCTACTCCATGACGATGGAAGGATTGAAAAAAATATCAGCTGCCCATGTGATCATTGCGAACGGAAAAGCCGAGGAATTTCTCGATATGGAAAAAGTTCGGGATATAAACCCCCGCGCGGCACTCGTCCTGACACACAACGTATCTTCCCGTGCGAAACATCTTCCCTCCGTAAAAACCAGTAACCCACACACGTGGCTGAGCCCGAAAAGAGCGATCCTCGAGTGCCAGGAGATATCAAGAGCACTGGGGGAAATATTCCCTCACATGAAAGGAACCATCGAAGAAAATATGCGGGGGTACCGAAAGAGACTCGAAGCGCTCTCCGATCAGATTGCTTCCTCCCTCGGCGCGGCGGGCAACCTGGAAATCATAACCTTCCACGACGCCCTCGACATTTTCGCGAAGGATTTCGGGATCAGCATCCTTTATCACATAGAAGAGGTCCACGGCATACCCCCTTCGCCCCGGAAGCTGGGAGAGATACTGGAAACGATCAAAGCAAAAGGCAGCAGGGTGATACTGGTTAGTGAATCGCCCGAACCGGAGGCTATAACGAAGATGATAGCAGCAAGGAGCAATGCCCCCACGGTATGGTTCGACCCGATTATATCGGGCGATACGCATCTATCTCGTTACGAGAAGACGATGGGAGAGAATGTAGAAAAACTGGCAACTTCGTTTACAATGTAATTAATGGAAGCAAAGATAACAATCGAAAACCTCTCTGTCACACTGGGAAACCATACAATTATCGAAGACGTTTCCGCCGAGATACCTGCAGGAAAAATGACCGCCGTTATCGGTCCAAACGGGGCCGGTAAGACGACTCTCTTGCTGTGCATCCTGGGTCTTGTCCCCTTCAAAGGGAAAATACGCATCGGCGGCAGGGACATCACGCAGCAGGAGCACCCATCGATCGGCTACGTGCCGCAGAAGATGGAATTCGAAAGGGGTCTCCCCCTCAAGGTGATGGAATTTTTGAGCCTCGGGGGGCAGAAAAGACCGGTTATCTTCGGCATCGGCAGGGCAAGAAGAGACCAGTTCGAGCACTATCTGTCGATGGTAAACGGTTCCGAATTGATGGAGAAAAAAGTGAGTGATCTATCGGGCGGGGAGATTCAGCGGGTGCTCCTTGCAAAATCGCTGTGCGGACACCCGGATATCCTCTTTCTCGACGAACCAATCTCGGGGATAGACGTGGCTGGCGAGAAACTATTCTGCGATATTCTCGATGATATTCAGAAGGCTACGGGGAAAACCGTGGTCCTGGTGTCACACGATCTGAGCGTGGTAACCAGTCACGCCGATTATGTCCTTTGCCTGAACAAACAGATCAAGTGCAGCGGTACGCCCGTCGAAGTCATGACCACCGATAACCTGCTCGATCTGTTCGGGCCCCACTCAGGTCTCTATATCCACGGTGAATCCCACGAGGTGATGTGCGCACACGATGATGCCGGAAGCCGCATCGAACAGGACGGTGGTGGGACAAATAAATAACGCAAAGAGATTGCGGTGACAGAGCGAAAGTGGAGAGCAAGGAGGTAACCTTTCACATTGTTCGAGCCGGCCCTTTTTGACCTGTTAAAGATTTCATTGCTGGAGGTCCTCATGGTATGCCTGCTTGCCGGGGTCATGGGAATTTTCGTGGTGAACTTCCAGATGGCTTTTTTCAGCGATGCCATCTCACACTCGGCGTTCACCGGTGTTGCACTGGGGCTCATAGCGGGAGTAGACCCTCTTCTGACTGTTGTCGCATTCGGGGTGATTATCGGTCTTTTCGTTGTCTACTTCAAAAAGAAAACCGGCATGTCCTACGATACGATCATCGGGGTACTCTTTTCCTTTTCCGTATCGCTCGGGATCGTAATCGTCTCCTCATTTAAAGGGCTCTTCAGAAACTTTCACTCTTTCCTCTACGGCGACATACTGCTCATCAGCTCTCAGGATCTTCTCATCACGTTTATTCTTCTCATGGTGGTTTCACTGTTTATCCTTTTAAATTTCGATAAATTGACACTCATCGGCATAGATGAGGCCTACGCATCGACACACGTAAAAGGGGTAACGGCAATTAAATATGCCTTTTCGCTGCTCCTTGGCCTCGTCGTTACCCTTTCCATTAAAACCGTCGGCATTCTCCTTGTTACCGCGCTGCTCGTCGTTCCCGCTGCAAGCGCCAGGGCCATCAGCAACAGCATCATCTGGATGTTTTTCAGCTCTATCATTCTCAGCCTGCTATCGGGAATCGGTGGCATTTTCCTCTCCTTTCAAATGAATTCCTCGACAGGAGCATCGATAGTTATCGTGTCCTGCCTGTTTTTTTTACTGGGCACTCTCTGGAAAAACGTAAACCCGCTTTTGACATCACGCTGATCCGAAGACCCTCCCCACAGGGATCCCAGTATTATCGGGAGAACATCCTCTTTTTCGCTATCGGGGATCGATATGCGCAGGTCAAAAATGCATGAATCCGGAAACCAGAGCGAAAAGGGCCAATAGGCCAAAACCCTGCCGGACAAGAGACATCATCGCCATCCGCAACGGCAGAAGGAAACGTCTCACCGAAACAGGCGCTCTCTCGCATAGAGACGCGGATTAGGTACTACTGAAAGCGAGGGATTTTTCAGCGGATCACGATATCCGGATGGACCCTGTGTCCGTTATCGGATCCGTTTGCATCATAATTGTAAGGTGCTTCTATTTTAACGGGATAGCTTCCTCTCTCGACATTCGACGTATCCCATTCCAGAACGACCTGCATTTTGTCGAATGAATCCCAGCCACCGAGCTCAACCGGTTTTTCAACGAAAACAACCCCCCTCGAAATCAACCTCATGTCGATAATCGTCCAGTCCGTCTCACCACGATTCGTCAAGGTGATTTTGAACTTGACCACTTCCCCTCTTAAAACCTTAAATTTGTCAACTTCCACTTTATCGATGGCGATGTCGTAATAAAAAATTGACTCCCCGTCCACACCACCCATCACACCCGATACGATTACCGTTACCGCCGGATACGACTCCGAAAAAGCGATACCGAATGGGAACGGCAAAAAGAGAAGAAACAGTAAAGCAGCGAACGGCCCCGACCCTTTTCTCCCTTTGTCCCCCATTTTATTTCGCACCATGTTAGCCAACATGCCTCCCCCAAGGATATTGTCACTTCCCTTTACCTGCTATTTTAACATTTTTCCTTCGATTTCCCGTCGAAGGGCGAAAGGGGGTATCCGTCGATGATGGGAACGGCCGGCTCCAGGGAAATCCGATTGAAAACTCCGACACATTCCTCGCGGTTCCGTCTCCTCCAGGGACCGAGCACCGGTGCTGGCGGTCGTGTGGAATGCAAACAGGCGACAAGGGCAGGGAAAAAGGGTATACCGACGGCTATGACGATGGAGAGGAAAACCTGCTTCTCAAGAAACGAGGCTCGTTGCCGGTTTCCATGACAGATCGCTTTAATGGGTCGAAGCCGATGGATGAATCATCAACTTTTCCTTTACCTCCTCCTTCTCCCCTTTTTCCTCTTCCGGATACGACTGTTTCTGATTTTTTTGTAATCGTAGTCAAAATATTTTGCGAGGGCCTCGCGTGCAATGACAGTGCTCTTGATAGACCAGAGATCGCTGTTACCCGTCAATGACACGAAGCATATCGAAGGATCTCCCGCTGGCGCCATGCCGAGGGACCACTCGTAGCGAAGTCTCGGCGGTCCCCAGGTTATCGAACCCGTTTTACCGGCAACGTCGAATTTCCTAACAAAATATCTCCACTTCCTCTTCGAAAAAGCCTTCCTCAGTGTGCCCAGAATCGGTGTCTTCGTCATCATATCCACCAGTTTATCCGCCGTCTCAGGCGAAACAGTCCTAGCCACGATCTCCTCGTTCGCCGTGAATAAGAGGTTCCCTCTCCTGTCCCTGATCGACTTCACAATGTAGGGTCTCATCATGATCCCACCGTTGGCTATCGATGCGCCCATCATGGTCGCGTGCAGGGGAGAAATCATCACCTTCCCGAATCCGGCGCCTGTCCTGGCAAGCTCAAGATCTTCTTCCGGAACGAGGGCACTGCTCTCCTCAACGGGGATTTCAAAGGGTATTTTCTTGAAAAAATGAAAATTTTTCAGATACTTTACGAACCTTTCCCTTCCCACGTACTTTGCCGTCAGCTTTCCGAAAACGTTGTTTGCCGATTTAGCCATCGCCTCGGTGAGTGAAATCCTCGGATACCTTTTCGTCTCGGGCGTTTTCAGATCTAACCTCGTCACCTTGTTTAACCCACTCCTGTATGAGATCTTCGATGCGGGAGAGAAATCGAGCTCCTCCAAAGCCGCGGAGGCGGTGATTATTTTCACCAGGGATGCAGCGGGAAAAGAGGCCGTAAAATCAGGTTCCAACGTAATCCCATGGTCCGAAGAATATCCGGACATGGCAAGGATCCTCCCGGTTGCCGGTTCGATAGCCACGAATGCACCCATGGGGAGATCGTTCCTGGTAAGCATTTCACTTACGGCATTTTGCAGATCAGGATCGATCGTGAGGGTCACCCGGTAACCGGATGGAAGGACGAACGCGCGAACGGCGTGTTTCGCAGCAGCTTCAACGCCGGATCGCAATTCCGCGATCGTCTCGTAAAACGTTTCCGCGCGCCGGTAATCCTTCCTGTTTTTCTGCCGGGCAAATCCATAGGAGACCAGGTATGCAAAAACAGCGAAGAAACTCACCGTGAAAAGAAAGCGGAACTTTCTATCGTCCCATTTCCCCATCGGACCTTCCTCCCGAGATGAAAATTATGCTTAATTATATTTAAATTAAGTGTAAATTCAACTACATTTTCTTACATTTTGCAAAAACTTCCCACACGAATAAGCATCCGGTTTCCCACATCGACGGAAAATAGATCGAAGGAACCGAACCCGACTTCGAAAAAACCTGCACGGACATTTCGAGTTCAAGAAAGAATGGAAGATATTCGGCGGGGCGGAAGTCATCGATGTGATGGGACAGACCGACGAAATTTCATAAAAATGCAGTGAAATAGTCGGAGCGAGCTTCCACCGATTTACGGCGGGCGACGGTAAATCACATATCTAGAGGCCAAAATATTGTGAAGGGATAAATGTCAGAGGCTTCTCGGATTCGTCCAGCACCTTCCCCGACAAAATCTCGCCCACGAAAATCGTGTGGTCTCCCGCTTCAGTGGAAAAAATGACCTTGCATTCAACGTACCCGATAGCCTCTTTCAATATGGGTGCGCCCGTCTCGCCGGTGAAGTAACCGATGTTGGCAAATTTATCGACCTTTCTCCCTGAGACGAGGCCGAAGTGGCGTCCCAGTTCGACGCCCCTGTCACTATCGGGGATTACCGACAGCGCGAATGTCTTAGCCTGTTTTACATACCCGTGCGTGAGCCTCTCGGGTGCGATCGAAACGGCGACTATCGGTGGTTCAAATGACACTCTGCTGACCCACGCGATCGTGCAGCCATTGATTTTTTCATTCATCGAGGCAGTCAATACGTACACTCCGTAACTGAATTTAGAGAGAGCATTTTCGAACTCTGACGTTTTCATCAACCCCTCCTTCGACGGTATATTTTCACAACAACTAATGTAGTTTCTCATCACGGATAGGTCAAGGATTCCACCGAGCAATACTTCCTGTTCGTATCTTCCATGAACCTGACGGATCCATAAAAAGCATGATCGAGGCTTAACCTTCACATCATTTTGCCGAAATAGATCTTTGAAAATGTCCGGGAAGGACTCGCAGTCTTTTCCGGGGGAAAAATAACAAGGGAGAAATTATGGCAGGCTTCTCATTGATAAATTGTGATAAATCAAACTCTCGAGACGAAATTATTAGATATTTAACGTTGACAAACATCATTTTGTTTATAAAAATAGTAGCCAATTAAGCGCAGGATTGTATATTTATCGATCCAAAACGGCGTTTTTGTTTTTTCTAACTCGGGTTAATAAAACTTCATTGGGACAAACACCGCACGCAGTAAAAAAAAATCCAATTGAAAGGAGGTGAAAAATTCTCAGGTTTTTTTCAGGAGAGCATTTGGAAGACGTTATGGAAGAGAATAAACCGAATCAACTACTAGGGGGGAGATTATGCGAAAAAACCTGATTATCTGTCTTATTGCAGCCGTGGCACTTCTCTTCTTCGGAATCAACAGCGCGCAGGCAGGTGCCAAGATTAAAATCGATGATGACACGGATATTGACCTCGGGTGGAGATTGCAGACGTTAGTCATCGCCACCGAACAAAATGTTGACGCCAACCCTGCTGATTTTGAAAGTTTTAACCGAGTTCGGATACGCCGTGCCCGTTTCCGCCTGGGAGCGAACATCACCAAGTGGGTCTCGACGTTTCTGCAGACAGATATTAGTGGGACTTACGGCGTGAATATGATCGACGCCTTCATCAAGCTGAAACCCCACCCGTGGTTCAACATCATCATCGGTGAAAACATGGCGCCGATCAGCAGGCAGAACCTCACCAGTTCCGGTGCACTGCTCGCCATCGACAGGCCGGCATCAACTTACAAGTCCCTCACCTGGGGAACGAGAGCCGTCGGTTCCTTCACTACATTCGTATATGGTGACTCCGCATCAGGCCTCGGAACAACAACCCCAGGGGTCCGTGACCAGAACGTCGCCCTCTTCGGCAGCGGCTCAATGCCCGATTCAGATGTGTCCCTCAAGTACTATCTGGCAGTAGGTGATGGTATCAATGCCGCATCTGCGAACGAGGACACGGAGCGCTTGACTGCCAGGGTCCAGGTCAACCTCTGGGATCCCGAGCCGGGCTATTACAACCTCGCCACGTACGTCGGGAAAAAGAAGACCCTCGGCATCGGCGCCGGATTCGACACCCAGTCCGATGTTGCCGCAAACGCCGATTACACCTTCTTCACCGGGGATGTCTTTTTAGAGTATCCCCTCGGGGATGGGACACTCACATTTGAAGGAGCTTACCAGAACCTCGATCTCGATGGCTTTGCAACAAACGCAGAAGGAGACGGCTTTTACGCCCAGGCCGGCTATCTCTTCGCCGGCAAATGGCAGCCCTGGATCATGTTCGAACAGTGGGGCAGTGATGCGCCCAATGACTTCGGCAGCTACGACGCTATCCGCGTCGGTGTCACTTACTTCATCAAGGGCCACAATGCCAACATCAAGGCGGGTTACGAAATCTTTAACGCGGATCAGAATTTCTCCGGGACGAGTGAGGACAGCGTCGGCACCTTCGTGGTCGGTGCTTACGTAACCTACTAAGGGCTTTTAGAGCGCACGAAAGATGAACTTCCCGTTGAGCAGGCGGTGGAGATGCAGCGGGGAGATCGGAAACAAAATGGAACAGAGGGCCGTGTTTTCAAATAAACACGGCCCTTTTATTTTAAAGGAGCGCTATGAAAACCACATCGGATGTAATAACGTATTTCCTCGTATTGGCAGTTCTCACCGGGTTCTTTGCTTCTGCCTCATTTGTGAAAACTGCTCTAGGAGCGGAGGTGAAGGGTGCGGATGTCAAAAGTCCCCATTCTCATACGACGCCGCTCATCGATACCTTCAAATCACGGTATGAGGAGGTGACCCGGGCCGTTTTGGAGGGGAAACTCCCCGAAGAGACCGGGAAGAAAGCCGACGATCTCTGGATATCGGTTCAGAAATATATGATACAGATGGATGCCAGGATCGATTCCCTCAAGCTCGAAGCCAGGGAATATGTGGGTCCGAGACGGGAAGAGGCCCTCAATCAGCTCGTCGAAGCAGGCGTCGAAAGGGAACGGGCATTGATGGGTTACCTGCAGGCTCTGGAAAAGCTGTCCGGGAGATTGGAGATCTCGAAACCGCCGCCACAGAAACCCGTAGAAATTCCCGATCCGGAAGAAGCAGCAAGAGACTATGAGAAAGGCAAGCAAAAGGCACCTGCAGATTACTCAGATCCGGAAAAGGCGGCCCTCGAAACGGGGAAAAAGAAGAAAAAAGGACTCGATCTCGAAATCATAATCGAACCCGAGGATATCATAAATAAAGAACAGAATATGGATTAAACAGCAATATGCACCCGGTCTCAGGAATTTCCCGGATCTCACTCAGAAAAATTATTTTTTTTTAACTACACCGCCTTCGTTGCATCCCGAATTACGGATTTACCTGGAAAGCCTTCAGACCGGGTGGGATCGAAAAAAAATGAAAACCCGTTTACACGTAAAGGGATCAGCTTCTCGGGTGTATCTTCTCACTGAAACTTCACGACATCTCCGGGGAACAGGGTTACGCCATCAGCAGGAAGGATGTAAGAGAGCTTATCTCCGCGTACCCTTTCAACGGTCGCCTTGCCGATTTTCTTCCCCGGTATGTACCCCGTCACACCTTTTTCTTGCGCAATAATCGGTGTAACCCTCCTGTATACGGTAACTATTCTGCCCTCCTCGATGCCGATTTCAGCCCCCCCGGAGATCAATGCCCTATCTTTTTCGATCGATATTACCTTTCCCGTCCATACGGTGACGACATCCAAGTCATCTTTCAGGTACTCTACGATACGCGAAGCTATCTCAGTCGATTCAAAGGCTTCAACGGTAAAACTTCTCTGCTTGAAAACCGACCCATCTATCGATTTTTCATCAAAAACCACTTCGAACTTTTCCTTCTGTCTCGTGATCTTCACGAAAAGGGTCAGCTGACAGTTATAAAGATACCAGAGCCTGCCCGTAACATATGCCTCCGGCTCGGCATTTTTTACCTGCTCTGTTTCCTTCAAAACAGGAATTATATCGCCCCATTCAACGAGATCCAGCCCCTTCTCTTTCAGGGCAGAAGCCAGTTCGAGAAAACCCTCCTCGCCCGGCTCGAATGGCCGCGTCGGAACGAGAGCAATCCTGTGACCCATCCACTTGCGGCGAAGGCGTCTGTCCGAGGAGAGATCGATAACCTTGTCCCCCTCGGAAATATTCTTATTCCCGAAATCATCTATTCCTCCAACGAAACCGACAAAATCTATTTCCTCCGATTCTTTATCCCCTTTGTCGACCTTCTTCGTAAAACCTGCACACGAGGACAAAAAAATCGCGAGAAAAATGATCCAGGAATATTTTATCCACTGTTTCATACCTGCTGCCCCTAATTTCTTTTTTATTAACTTATAGATAGTATCAGAGGGAGATCATCCGGGCAATAAAAAAGGGCACCCCGGTGGGATGCCCTTTTAAGGTTCGAGCCTCAAAGCTAAATCAGAACGACCACTTCAGTTCGGCCGCCGCCTTGATCAGGGTGTCATCAGTTGCGACGCCACCAAGGGCGAGAGTTCTGTCTTTTATCGCATCACCAGGAAACATGAAGGTCCCTGCTAACTGGACAATCATATTTTTATCCAGAGACTTCGTGAGGACGGTCTCCCAGGTAACCCCTAAATCGGTGTTATTCAGGCCGATAGCCGCCTGATTTTCCGCGTACTCCATGTAATACAATTTCGTTACAACGTTGTAATCGAGCACTGGAGTGAAATTGAGGCCGATCCCCGCTGCCCATAAACCTGGGGCGTCACCCTTGGCAATACCAGCAATTCCACCTGTGTCTATAGTCCCGATAAGCTCAGGAAAGAGAGAATAGAGAAGTGTGCCGATCACAGTGTTGCCGTCGGTCCCAACACTGAACTCGGAACCGAAGAACTTTCCGAACCTTTGGGTCGCCGTGACCGCCTGGTAACCCTCGAGGTCATTGTCATTCGGGTTATCGTCACCGGAGGCGTAGTGGAATACAGCCATCGGTACGAACTTGAAGCCGACACTCTCGGACAGATCGATGTCGGCATAGAGAAATGCCTCATATGCCGCAACATCATATTCCGAAAATGCCGTTACTCCCAATCTGTCCTGAGCATCGCCGAACCGGTAGGCAAACTCACCAAATACGTTAAAGTTGCCAAGTTTCCCTGTATATTGACCCCCCAAGTAGTTGATCTGATAATTGGAAGCGTGGTCAAGGACGTAGATACCGGCGATATTGTGCCCCTCCGCCACATTAAATCCGACCTTGGCATCGTAGATGATCCTGTCCAGGTTCCTTGAAGCGAAGAAACCGCCGATACTCTCATTGAACTCAGCGTCTGTACCGGTTAATGCAGGATTTCCTGTAGCCGCCGCTCTCGAATTTTTCTTCTTATGATACCCGACCTGCCAGTTCACATTTCCATCCTTCCCCTTCAGCCAGAAGCCCGGGTCGTCGTCGAGATAGATTGCCCCTGACTGGGGAGAAACGCCGTAGGCATCCCACCCTGTATAGAAGGTGGATTTTATAGAAGGAAGACTGATTGCCGCGGCAATCCTTTCGATGTTGAACTCGAAAGCGTTTGCATTCTGAAATCTATCAATGGCGTTCTGTTCGTACACCGTATCGTTCTCGAGAGCAACATAGAGCGACCAGATGTCTTTCTTTTCAAAGTTGAAATAGAGCCTCTGCTCGGTCCGAACATAGCTCTGTCCCACGGTCCCCGCCTCTGTTCCGTGAGCGAGGAAAGAAGCAATCCCGGTTGCATCCTCTATACCGAAGTCCCAGTTCTCCTCGTAGGTCGGTATCGCCCGAATGGACGCTCCGAACCTCGCTGTAATATCCCCGTCCGTCTTCAAAACCACTGTCCCGGGTCCTGCCATCGCTGGAAGCGCGAGTGCAAAGGACAGCGCTACCGCAAGCAAAACGACAGAAATCTTTTTCATGACATCTCCTCCTTGAAATTAAATCAATACCCAAAAAATGAATCGTATTTATTGTCTGATTCTCTCTATCACCCCCCTCCTTATCTATTTTCTATCGTCCACCCACAACTGATTTCTGACGGTTTCTGTAAGGAAAACATCGTTTTTTTCTGGATAAATACCATCCAAATAAGGGTTTGTCAAGCATTTTAACGCTTTCCCGTTTTCCGTTTATTTTACGTTATAGAGAAACAAGCTGCTTTTTGGGGATGAAACTGCCGTGGAAAATTTTTCAATAGCCGAAGCTACCACCATAAGACTGGAATCGCTCCCATCCCTCACATATGCAAAATCGGTAACTATATAACCCTGTTCTGCTATGCTCGTTCGCTCCGCTAATTGCTTTCCATCCCAGGTGACGAGAGAGAGATACCCTTTACCATATCCTCCGGGAACAGTGTTTTCTTCGCCCCCAGCTTCCATTGCCCCGACGATCAAATATGCCGATTCAGCACCCGGCAGTGCTTTGATCCTTCCTCTGATTTCCGTTTTGAGGGGACTCAGAAAATCCGCGATATTATTTCCCAGTATAAAATCAACCCAGGACGACACGATGTCTTCGCTTCCCGACAACGCATTTCCTCCCAAATCGGTTACCATCAATCTGCCTCTTCCGTCGGAAAAAATAAATCCCCCACCGCTTCCCGATCTCACGTAGTCGAGAGAAAATACCTGAACCTCTCTTTTCGGCAAATCGGCAATCGTCAGGGGTTCACCCCTGAGGAGTTTCCCCTCCGCATGGGTGATTCTGAACAGCTGACCGGGAGTAACAGTCCCGGGGTTAAACTCCTGCCCGAGGACTACTTCGGCGCCGCTTCCCCCTGCGACCCCAACGAAATAGGGGATATCGCTTTCCCCGATGATGAGTGCACCTCCCACATACTTTGCAACGAAAGACGACGGTCCCCCCTCCACAAGATCCGTTACCAGAATCTCATCGATCCCATCTCGATTCATGTCGAAAAATTCGACGTTTAAAAAATGGTGTCCCTCACCTCCCACATACGCCGCAAGCTCAGTCAACTTTCCATCCTCCATCGACAGGAGATAGAGCACGTTTTTCCCCACGCACGCCACTTCCCGTCTCCCATCTCCATCTGCATCACCGGATGCCATACGATAAATCTCTGAAGGTACCGTTCCCAGATTAGAGAGTTTTTCTAAAGATGAAAATTCTGCTCCCTTAACGTCCACCACCGGTTTCGGTGGTCTATCGACAGATGAAACCCGACTAGTATCCGCAGGACCTGCTGTTTTTATGGGTACCTTTAAAAGGCCTGCCGCGATCTCTGACCCGAGCGATTCGAGGCTGGACAAAATATCGTTTTCGTTCTGCGCCGTCACAAAAAACCCTCCAGCTTTCTTCCCGGCCTCATCGTAGGCAATTATATCGAGAGAGTAAGCCCCCCCTATCTTCGTCACCGTACCGGTTATCACAAAAGCTGCGCCAAACTCTTTCCCAGCAGTTCCAGGAAGCATTCCTCTTTCACTGATAACCTCAACTTCCCTGCCCGACGTAGATGCAAGTCTCGAGGACAGAAGTTTCGGCACAACTTCCTGAATGAAGCTGATATCCTCTTTTGCAAGAGACTCAAACGGCAGGATGACGATCTTCTCAGCGCCCAAAGCGGATATTGAATGGAAAAGAAATAGTAAAACGAATATTATTGAAAAAAATTTCCTCAAGATCTCCTCCCCCGGACCACCGTAACTCTACCATCTGGCATATCAATAATCAAGTCGTTTGTTTTACATATAACTTAATTTAATTTAGACCTAATTTAATTGTTAATTAATATCAAAGAGATTATAGTTGTTGCAGATTTCAAGTGCAAAAACTTCACAGCATTTGACCAAAAATAGCTCCCCCGATATTCACCCCGATCACCCGATATCCACCCAGACGTTTTTCAGCTGGGTGTAATCCTTCATGACCTCGTATCCCCCTTCCCTGCCGTATCCGCTCTGTTTGTACCCCCCAAAGGGAGCCGAGGGAGCCATGGGGAGATAGGTATTGACCCACACCGTTCCCGCATTGAGCATATTGGTCACCCGCAGTGCTCTCTTCACGTCACTCGTCCACACTCCTGCGGCGAGCCCGTAAACAGAGTCATTTGCGATAGAGATGGCCTCCTCCTCATCGCTGAAGGATATGACGGCGACAACGGGGCCGAAAATCTCCTCGCGGGCGATCACCATGTCGTTTTTCACCCCGCCAAAAATGGTGGGAAGATAGAAAAATCCCCTGGCAAGCCCCGAATCTTCAGGCCGTTTGCCCCCGAAAACGAGGTCTGCGCCCTCTCTTACTCCTTCCATGACGTATCCCTCGACCCTGCTTCTGTGCTCATTTGTGGTCAACGGACCGATCGACGTTTTTTCGTCGAAGGGATCTCCCACCCTCATTTTTCCCGTTGCGCCGGCAAATTTATCCATGTACTCGTCGTATGCCGTATCCTGCACCAGAAGCCGTGAGCCGGCGACGCACATCTGGCCGGCATTCATAAAGATTCCCGGTACCGACCGGCGGGCCGCCGTGTCGAGATCGGCATCGGCAAACACGATATTGGGGGATTTCCCGCCGAGCTCCAGGGTGACTTTCTTGTGATTGCCCGTGGCCGCCTTCGCCACGAGCCTGCCCGTCTCGGTGGATCCCGTGAAGGAAATCTTGTCCACGTCCCCGTGGGAGGAAAGAGCCGCGCCGGCCTCCTCCCCGAAGCCGTTCACCACGTTGACGGCGCCACCGGGGAACCCCGCCTCTCCAATCAACACAGCCAGTTCCAGCGCCGTCAGGGGTGTCTGCTCAGCCGGTTTGAGCACCACCGTATTGCCCGCTGCTATCGCGGGAGCGATTTTCCAGGCCGCCATCAGGAGGGGATAGTTCCAGGCAATGATGGCACCGCACACACCCAGCGGCTCGACCTGCGTGTAATTGAAAAAGCGTCCCGGCACTTCGATGGTGCTGCCCCGTACTTTCCCGGCCAGACCCCCGAAAAACCTGAAATATTCGGCCGTGCTCCGAAGATCGATGGCAAGCGCCTCTTTCTTCGGCTTTCCGTTATCTCTTGTCTCGAGCTCTGCGAGCCGCTCCGCCTCCCTCTCGATGAGGGACGCAACTTTGAGAAGAAGCTCCCCTCTTCGAAATCCGCTCAGCCTCTTCCAATCCCTGGACTGAAAACAGCTCCGTGCCGCCGTAACAGCCCGGTTCACGTCTTCTTCACACCCACGTGCAACGTCGGCGATACCTTCCCCCGTTGACGGGTTCACCGTCTCGAAGTAACGCCCCGATGCAGGCGGAACAAACTCACCATTTATAAACTGGTCTCGTTTCTCCATCGCCCCCTCCTTTCATTTTCATGACACGCCAAAGACGTGTTTGAACATCCGCCGCTATTTCAGCTCATGGATGGGACACACGCCCGGCCATCCTGATCGCCCCAGTCCTTACCCGGCGTGATTTTTTGGGAATCGTTCCGGCACTCTCATAAGCCCTGCACTGAGAGATTGCCAGGGGATGCCAAAACCGTGTATCCGCAACTGAACTTAATGACGTAACCCGCGCACCCTCTCAACGTGCGATTATCGGTAACCCTTCCTCCTGAAGAGGTTGCCTTTGACGGATGTTATCCTGTCCAGAAAGAGAACCCCGTCTAAGTGGTCCATCTCATGGAGGATGACCACGGCCTCGAAGCCTTCCGCCTCTATGACATCGGTGTTTCCGTAACGGTCGAGCCCCTCGACGAGAATCCAGGTAGCTCTCTCCACGTTCCCCGTGTAGTCAGGAACGCTCAGGCAACCTTCCCTGCAGATCTGCTTGCCACCCTTCGAGAGGATTGTGGGATTTATCAGCACGGTGAGCCCGTGATGGTTGTTGACCTTTTTGTGGTTCGACACATCGAAGACGATAATCCGCTTCTTCTCACCGATCTGGGGAGCGGCCATGCCGACACAGCCGGGCGAAGAGCGCATGGTATCGACCAGGTCCTCGATCACTTCCTTGATCTCGTCGGAAACCCATTCGACGGGCTCCGACACCTCTTTTAAACGAGGGTCCGGGTACTCTAAGATCTCTCGAATGGCCATTGGTTTCACAGTTCCATCGTTTCTATCGGTTTGAGGGTAACGTTGACACTTAAATCTTTTTTCACTTCCTCCAGAATTCCCCGAAACTCCTCCATATCGACACTTTCAGGTATATCCACCTCCAGGAGCATCACGTAGATCGGCCTGTCTTTCGAACCGACGAGCTGGGTATTCAGGTCCGTTATATTGATCTTCCTCTGGGCAAGCTCGCTGGATACCCGGTACACGATCCCCGGCCTGTCGGCCCCGTAAACGGAGAGGATGTGCGGTTTGCCCGTGAACCCCCTCTCGTGGGAAACCTCCCCTTCCTTGAGAAAGTTGACGGTAATGGTGAGGCCAACGTCCTTCAGGGGTTTGAAGGCCTTATCAAACTCATCTACCGTGTTATGGATATCGTGCCATACTATGAGGATCATGGCGAACTGGCCGCCCAGTATCGAGCAGGAAGAATCCTCTATGTTACACCCGAGCTTGTAAAGGACTTCACTCACCGAAGCAACTATCCCCGGCCGGTCCTTCCCTATAACGCTCACGGAAAAATGCCCCATAAACCACCCCTTCATTTTTTTCACAAAATATAACACATATCTTCCCGATTGAGTTCAATAAATTCAGACCGGCCCTTACCTTTTGTGTAAAGAGATAGAAAGGGATGACTTCACCGCCCGGGCGATACGAAGCAGGAGGAGAATGCGCTGTTGCGGTATAATAGTTACTAAGCAATCAAGGGAAGTGAACAATGCCTTATTGTCCTACCTGTGAAAACGCTACCGAATACCTCTCCGACGCGATCGGAGAATGCCCGGGGTGCGCAGCAGGAAACAAGGCTCCCAGCTACCGAAACAGGCTGTCCCACGAAAACTCCCGCAGCCCCTACGGGCTCCCCTTTCCGGTTCCCCGGGATGCCTCCGGGGCCCGCTGCAGGCTCTGCGGCTCCCTTTGCGAAATGGCCGAAGGCGGGAGAGGTTTTTGCGGGTTACGGGAAAACAGAGACGGAAAAATCGCCCACGTAACGGGAAGTCCCCTTGCGGGAATATACGATTGGTACTTCGACCCGCTCCCTACAAACTGCGTGGCAGATTGGGTTTGCCCGGGAGGGACGGGAGCCGGGTATCCCCGCTTCTCCCACAGAGACGGTCCCGAATACGGGTATACAAACCTTGCCGTCTTCATGGGCTCTTGCTCCTTCAACTGCCTCTTTTGCCAGAATTCGTCCTACAAATCGATGGCGAAAAACAAAAGGCCCCTCCATCCTTCCGGCCATCTCGCCACGCTCATCAGGCAGAACACGGCCTGCATCTGCTTTTTCGGGGGTGACCCCTCGACGCAGATGCCCCTCGTCATCCGGGCATCGGAAGAAGCGCTGGAAAAAAGAGAAGGTGGCATATTGCGGATCTGCCTGGAAACCAACGGCTGCATGAACCTTTCCCTGTTGCGCCGGATAATGGGTATGGTCGTTCCTTCCGGGGGGTGTATAAAATTCGACCTGAAGGCCCATTCGGAACACCTCTTTAACAAGCTCACGGGACAAAAAAAGGGACCATCCTATCAGGCATTTGAAGCAGCCGCGGCATTCATCCAGGAGCGGCCCGACCCGCCGCCGCTCGTTGCATCGACGCTCCTTATCCCCGGCTACGTGGACCACCGGGAAGTGGCGAAAATCGCAAAATTCATCGCATCGATGAACGCTCATATCCCCTATTCCCTCCTTGCCTTCTATCCCCGGCACA
>CAYFXN010000004.1:47835-68308 GCA_964347065.1 uncultured bacterium
GCCATGAGCGCTCAGAAGGCTGCCCTCGATGCGGGACTGACCAACGTCCGTGTCGGCAACGTACATCTGCTGTGGTAGCGGATGTCCTTTTGTGTTAGATAATGAACATGGATATTCCCGGAGAGCTGAAAAAAAACCTTCTCTTCCAGGACCTTCCCGACGACGTTCTCGCAGAGATAGCTCTGTTCTGCCGACCCTCGAGATTCAAGAGAAAAACCTTCATTTTCGACGAGGGAGATTCGGCCGACGGTTTTTACCTCCTCGTCTCGGGAAAAGTGATCATATTCAAAATCTCAGCAGAGGGAAAGGAGCAGGTCATCCACATCGTCGAGCCGGGCCAGACCTTCGCCGAGGCAACGGTCTTCAGCGGTGAGACCTACCCTGCATTCGCCAAAACCATCGACGATTCACAGCTCGTATTCATTCCCAAAAATGACTTCCTGAACAAGGTCAGGGAAAAGCCAGAGATTGCGATACGGATGCTCTCCTCCATGTCGGCGTGGCTGAAGAGGATGGTGGAGCTCGTGGAAGACCTCTCCCTGAAAGATGTGGAAGCACGTTTTCTTCGCTTTCTGAAAGACAGGCTGGAACGAAAGGGAGTGAAGATCGGGAAGGATACCGAAATCGAACTCGATGTGGACAAAGCTGTCATCGCGGCGAAAATCAACGCCGTCCCGGAAACCTTCTCCCGGATGCTGAAGCGGCTCTCCGATAAAAACGTTATCGAGGTGAAAAGAAATAAGATCAGGATTATCTCCCCGGAAGCGCTCGACGACCTTCTTTGAGAGAAGCAATATTCCTATTATTTAACAGGTTCCTATTGTGAAGAGGCGGGTTTTCCCCGCCTTTTTCCTTTTGAGGCAAAATAAAAAAAGGGTGCAATTTTCGGTGACAGAGCAAAATAAATGTCCTATATTCAAATGGTTATTATTTAGACCCGGTTGAAAAATGCGGTGACAGAGCGAATTGTGGGGGAGGAAATGGTGTCAGGGGGAAAACCGACGGGAACCTTGAAAAGGATCGTGGGTGCGCTTCTCTCCGTCATCGCAATTCTGACCACCTGCGCTCCCCTGTCCCAAGCAGAGTTCCAGTTTCCCCTGAAGAGCATTTCCCCAACTACCACGCCTTTCGGGGAGCAGCGTTTCAGGTTCGGCGTTCTCTACAACAAAAAAGAGAGGCTCCTTTTCCAGAAAGAGGACAGGGACCGACAGGTGTATAACCTCCCCAGCCTCAATCTATCGGTGGGCGTCTCCTCCAACGTGGAGCTTCTGTTCTCCTATCCCTTTCTCCTGATCAACCAGAACGACCAGGAACAGAACTTCGGATCCGGGGACCTTACGATATCGGGGATCTTCAGGCTTATCCGGGAGGGCACGATCTTTCCCGAGTGCGCCATAAAATTCTCTACGAAACTCCCCAACGCCGATGACACGAAGGGGTTCGGAACAGACGAGACAGATTTTTTCATGGGCGGCGTTTTTTCCAGAAAAATCGGCCCGTTGAAACTCCTTTTAAACGCCGATCTTGCCATCCTCGGCAACCCCAATACGAATCAGAGTTCACAGGATGACGTGCTGGTCTATCGGGTGGGAGTAATATATCCGCTTCAACACAACCTGTCGGCGGGTCTTGAAGTAGACGGCACGGAATTTAGCACCCAGGGAAACGACCGCCGTTTCATCCGCGGGGGGATCGCCTTTAACTGGCAAGAATTCCTTATCGACCTGGGCGGAGCTCTTGCCCTCACGGAAGCATCGGGCGAATTTCAGGTGGGAATAGGAATCACCCTGAAATTCGGAATTGCGAGAGAATCAGTCTATTGCCCGTGAAACCAGGCACTTACGAGGCAGCAAGGAATACGTAGAGAAACAGGATCAGCCCGAGAAGAAGACTCACCCCAACGCCTGCCGGAATCGTCTTTCGCAGAATCTCCGGTTCCTTACCGATCCCGTCGCAAAGGGGCGTCGCTATGGCAACCTTGAAGGGACTCGATATGCTCCCGATTCCCGATCCCACGGCGAGAACCGAGACGATGAGGGCCGCATCGACGCCGAGCAGGTCCCCCACTCCCACCTGCAGCTTAGCAAACAGCATGATAGAAGCGATTCCGTAACCGGTGAGGAACGTGCCCGCCCACCCGAGAAAGGGAACGAATAAGAGATAATAGATACCGGTAAAGCTGTGAAGGCCCTTCGCTATCACCGTGGCGAGATTCCCCGTAGCCGAAAGATGAGAAAACGAGGGGTCGAAGCCGGAGAAGGAGATGACCTGCCCCATCGCACCGAAAAGAGCCATGGCAAGCGCGGCCCTTCCGCTTTTCGGCAGGTTATCTGAAAAGATCCTTCCAAATCTTTTCAGGTCACCACCATTTGTCCTCACCGCCACATAACCTCCGAGAAAAAGGAACGTATAGATGTCCTGGAGGGGCCGGAAGGTTATCCTGTGGGCTCTCACAATTTCTACGCTGAAAGAGAAGAAGCGCTCGAGGGTCTGCCTGATGGGGGGTGCGAAGTTGGCCACCAGGTAGAGAAGAATGACGATCCCGTAGGGGAGAAGATCCCGAACATTGATTGCCTCATCGCGATCAGTCCCACCCTTTTGGGCCGACGATGGGCCCCTCGATGCCAGATAGGCTACCCCGATAACGCCCAGGCCGCCCACAACGCCGGAGACGGCAAAGGAGAGATACTTAACTGTGAGAAGAACGAGGATGCCCAGCACGAGGGCGGAGAGAAACAGGAGCACGTAATCATCTTTCGACCACCGCTGCGATGAAACAACGTAAGGCAGCAGGAGAAAGAGAAAAAATGATGCCAGGACCGAGAAGATCGCCACAGGCAGAAGGAGCGCGCTCACCTCGACACCCGAAGCGAGAGAGAGGACCATCATGATAATTCCCGCAAATTCGAGGGTCAGAAGCCCCGAATATCCAAGAATAGAGAGAGCCGCAGATTCTTCCGGCGCAAAGCCTTCGGCGTAAAAAAGGGGTGCCGTGAGCGGTTCCGCAATGATCCCGACTCCCTCAAAAATGTTCCCGAGCCCAAATGAAATAAGGAGTGCTTTTCCGGCCCGGCTTTCAACCCTGCCGCAAAAAAACCTCCCTACTCTCCTGAGAGCTCCCGTCCCGATCAGGATATCGGCAAGGAGTATCCCCGCGAAGACAACCAGGATCACCGACAGGGTCGTCATGACGCCATCGAGGATCGAGAGAGCTACAACCGAAACGGACGTTTCGAAGAAGAAATGAACGATAACGGACGTGTATATGAGTCCCGCAATTCCCGTAACGATGACCCCTGTCCTGAAGAGGAGAATGAGAAGGCTGATGAATATGACAGGAGAAACGGCCAGGATGAATTCTAACAAACCAACTCCCGGGACACATGTTTCGGAAAAGTATACCATCAATGAGAGCGGCCGTTAATTGAAAGCACTTGATTTATGGGCTATGTTCCCTCCTCTTGGTTCGATAGCCGAAGCCGGTTTATCTAATGAGGCTAAAAAAACCAAAATAAATCAGATGCTTAAAAAGGTGTCAGAGCAAGGTTTCCCGGTGACAGAGCGAAGTGGAAGTGGGTGGAGCGAACTGGGTAAAACGAATGTGGTGAAGACGGACAATAACAAATTTGAAAAAGTCGTAACGGTTCTTACAATTATTTCTCTTCATACCGATAGGGCAAAACGGTTACAGCGCCAGAACAACACGCGGATGATTCGGGTTATCCCTCCCTCCGTACTTCACATCACCCTTTTTTCCGCTGCGAAATGCCCAACGAAGGCCGATATTTCACTGAATATAGGCATTTTTTAAAAATTCGTCAAATAAATTGCAACGGGTATTTCCGAGACTCTTCACAATGCTGCATTTTCCACCACCAGGCTCATCTTAATCAACAATATCTCTCGCCATGGCATCCATGTTGCAATTATCTGAATAACACAATCTCTGTCAATGGGTGGGATATACTACAATAGAGGAAGAGGCCGTTACCAACCTTTGCAGAAAACCCCTCGAACATGGAGGAAGGACTATGAAAAGCAGATACCCTTTTATTATCATCATTGGCCTGATCGTGGTGGCAGGTCTCACCACATGCCAATCGGGCAAAGAGGCCACGCAGGGTGAGACGGGAAGTGTCGCAATCCTTTTGACAGACAAGCCAACAGGAGATTTCGACGGGGTCAGGGTAACCATCGACAAGATCGAACTGCTTTCCGAAAACGGCAGGGTAACCCTGATCGATGAAACAGAAAAAGAGAAAGGAGTGGACCTTCTGGCTCTTGAAAACGAGGCATCCCTCATCTCCCTGTCATCGGGAATTCCTGCAGGCCCGTACAGCAAGATACGCCTGCACGTAAGCGAGATAAAACTGGTAAATGGGGAAAGCATTATCCTTCAGAAACTTCTGGCAAACGGCAAGATAGACCTGAACCCGAGGAGCACTTTTTTCGTAGACCCCGGCCAGCCCCTGGTCGTCGAGGTCGACATTGACGCCCACAATTCCATTCACGTCGTCGAGACGGGAAGCAGCATGTACCTCTTCCGCCCCGTGGTATTCGTGAATATCGTGGACGAATTCGGGGAAGGAAAAATCATCCGCACCTCTGGCGTCGTCACGAACAGGCGGGACGAGGGGTTTGCCCTCTGCGAGATCGAATCTCTCAGCACGGCATCCGTAACATCCCGGGGGGATGACCTGAGCAAATGCGTGGACGTACAAATCGGCACCTCCTCTTTCTTCAATGAGCAGGGAACACCTGCCGGGTACGAGCAGGTCGCCGAGGGAGATTTTGTTACCCTCTTCGGAAAAGTTCACGTGGGCGACGACGACCCCTTCGATGGGCAGGAAAACTCCCCACCCCTTACGCTCGATGCTTTTGTCGTGGGAATGGGAACCCTCTCGAGATTTGACGGGCTTATCCGCTCACCGCTAAATGGAACCGACCAGTTTACCCTCGAATTCTCTCCTTTGGGACAGTCGACCGACACCGGGATCGTCCCCGTTCAGGTCTGGGATGAAACAGGAATATTTTCGGATTCTGGCCAGTTTTTGGAACGCTCATCCATAAGCGTGGGGACCTTCGCAACCGTATACGGGATTTTCGGCCTCACCGATCCGGATCTTCTGAGCGCCGAGGCCATACTCATCGGGGATACCGCATCCCCCGAGACGCTGAGCGGCACTCTATCGGGCAACATACTCACAAGCGAGATGACCTTCGACCTTGCAACCGATACCGGCACCGCATGCGTAAAAGTAGCCGAAGGCGCTCAGGTCGTGACAACGATTCGGGATGGATCCGAGTTCCTGATAAACCAGGCGGGACACTTCGAAGATCTGCAGACTGGGGACGGGGTAACTCTCCTTGGCACCTACGACTCAGGCATCCCGGCGTGCTTCATCGCAGATGCGGTTTTCGCCTTCCGAGAGCTGCAAAGTTGACGGAGAGACGATATCATGGGGCCGCGCCGGAAAATTAATACTCCGGCCCGGTCCCACCGCTATATTTACCTTCCCATTGTGTCTCTTTAATCAAAGAACAGACGCGACGGCATAATGACTGCGATAAGAGCAAGCAGCCCCACTTTGAGGAGGGTTCCAGGACCCGTATCTCGACCTCACTTCAGCTTCTTTTTCATCGCCCGGTCCATTTCCCTTATCGCATCGCGCGTTTTTATATCGTCCCGCCTGTCGTAAACTTTTTTCCCTTTTGCCAGGCCGAGCTCCAGTTTCACGTACCTTCCCTTGATGTAGATCTTCAGGGGAATGAGGGTAAGCCCTTTCTCCCGGGTTTTGCCGTACAGGTAACCGATCTCCCTCTTCGTCATGAGAAGCTTCCTGCTCCGCTCGGGATCGATGAAACGCATGTCGGCGTGGCTGTAAGGGCTGATGTGCATGTTGAATATGAACACCTCCCCGTCCTTCACCCGGGCAAAACTATCTTTGATGTTTACCTTTCCCTGCCGTATCGACTTCACCTCGCTGCCCTCGAGCACGATCCCGGCCTCGAACTTCTCGGAAATCTCAAAATCCCGCGAGGCCCGTCGATTCGTGGCTATGGTCCGAATCTTTTCCATACGTGATGATTATAGACGTTCCAGACGAGAATTCAAAAGCCGATCACCGACTCTCCGGAGACGCGGACGTCGGCGATATGTTTTCCCTCACCCTTCTCGATAATGTCCGAGAAAACTCTCTCTTTGCCCGAGGTGATCTCGAGGGCACAGAAGTCGGCCATCTTGCCCTCATCGAGGGATCCGCAGATATCGGAAAAACCGGTTATATCAGCCCCACCGCTCGTTGCGCCCGCAAAGAGCCGCTGATAGAACTCCTTCGATTTGAGCGACCCGTGATAGGCATCAGCTGCGCTCCGAAGCTCCTCGAACATATCGATCCTGCCGCAGCTGCCCCTGCTATCGGTGCCAACGCCAAAAAGATATCCGCCGTCTACAACAGCATCGAGCTTCGGCACCCGGCCGGTCAGATACCTGTTCGACCTGACGCAGAGAACAAAACTGAAACCGGCTTTTCCCAGAGAGTCCAGCTCTTCTCTTGAAAGATAGGTCACGTGGACCAGGGCCGCACCGGTGGGAATGGATTCCTTGAGGACATCGGTCAACCCCTCGCCGTATCCGGAAAAGTCACCGTCACTAATCGAGTAAGCGGAATAAATCCTCTCTTTGATCTCCCCGCCGCCCGACCGGATATATTCCAGCTCGGGAAGGGATTCTGCGAAGTGAATCTGACAGGGAATGCCACTTCGCCCGCAGAGCTCCCGGGCCCACAGGAGGGCCTCCTTACTACAGGTGTAGAGAGAATGGGGGGATAATCCCATCCTCACCATATCTCCGCCGTCCCGGGAGGCGTTAAGAGATGATTCTATGTGTTCGGCGCTCTCCCGCCACCGCTCCTCGGTCATCCCCAGTAGCTCCTGGTACACTCTCAGCCGTATCCGTGCCTCGTCAAAACGGACGATGCCTCCGCCGCTGATCTCTGCCGCAAGGGTAACCCCGCTCTCGATGCACTCCCGGAGGGATTCGTCTGCAAACTCCCTGAACGCATTGTGCCCCTTTTCCTCCCTCAAGCGCATAACCTTCAGCAGCCATCCCACGAAATCCTTATCCGTCTGCTCCGGAAGCGGGGGTATCGTCAGGTGGGTGTGGGCGTTGACGAAACCGGGGAACAAAACCGTTCCCGGCAGATCCACTTTTTTCGTGCCTGTCGGTGCAAACAGGGAGGCGGTCTGCCTGTCCCCGCAGAAAAGAATCTTTCCCCCCGATACAAGAAGGCCCCCGGGGGAATAAACTTTTCCCGCGGAGGCCAAGAGGACGGAGGTGAAAAAAAGGGTATCTTCACCCATGAGCTGCGCTCGGCCCCTTTATCCTGTTCTTTTCGTCTACGTAAACCAGGGCGGGGGCATGTTTCTCCACTTCCCCCTCGTCGTAGACGGAATAGGAGCAGATGATGATGAGGTCCTCCCGCGAAACGAGCCGCGCCGCCGCCCCGTTGAGACAAATATCACCCTCACCCCGCCTGCCGCTGATCACGTAGGTCTGGAACCTGTTCCCGTTACTGATGTTGTAGATGTCCACCTGTTCGTACTCGGCGAGCCTGGCGGCATCCATGAGATCGGCATCGACGGTTATGCTCCCCTCATAGTGCAGGTTGGCGTCCGTTACCGTCGCCCGGTGAATTTTCGATTTTAGCATGATTCTCTTCACTTTTTCTCCCTCCCTATGATGATATTATCGATAAGCCTCGAAGGGCCCACGACGGCCGCTACCGCGATCACCGCCGGACCCTGGATTTCATCTATCTCCTCGAGCGTCACGGCATCCCTGAGCTCGACGTACTCGAGGTCCACACCCCCCATTGAAACGATCGCTTCCCGGACCGTCTCTTTTATCCGTGGAACATTTTTCACTCCCGACTCGTAGATCTCCTTGCCTTTTTTCAGAGACCGGAAAAGAACCCGTGCCCGCTCTCTCTCCTGGGAAGAGAGGTAGACGTTGCGCGAGCTCATGGCGAGCCCATCTTCCTCCCGAACGAGCTCCCCGGGAACCACATCTACGTCGAACTGCAGATCTTCCACCATGCGCTTCAGAACGAGCAACTGCTGGTAATCTTTTTCTCCGAACACCGCCACGTGAGGCTTGACGATGTTAAAAAGCTTCGCCACGACGGTCGCAACGCCCCGGAAATGACCGGGCCTGAAATCACCGCAGAGCCCCCTTGAAACCTCCGTCACCTCCACGAATGTCTGGTACCCTGGGGGATAGATGCGGGAAGTTTCGGGGGCGAAGAGCACCTGCACCCCTTCCCTTTCCAGTTTTATCCTGTCCCCCTCCTCGTCCCTGGGATATTGCTCGAAGTCCTCCCCCGGCCCGAACTGCGTGGGGTTCACGAATATGGAGACCACCACCGCATCGGTCAGCGCCTTTGCCTTCCTGACAAGCTGGATGTGGGCATCGTGAAGATAGCCCATCGTGGGAACGAGTCCGATCCGATCCCCTCGAGCCCGCAGGGCATCGGCGGCACGCTGCATCTCTTTTCCATCCACGATAATCTCCATTAGTTCTCCGTATGGTAAAAGGTGTGCTCGGTACCGGGGAAATCTCCCTTCCTCACTTCCTCGGCAAACTCCCGAACCGCCTGCTCCACAAGAGGTGCAAGCTCCGCGTAGCGCTTCACGAATTTCGGCTTGAAATCCGGTAAAAGACCGAGGATGTCGTGCATGACGAGAACCTGCCCGTCACAGCCGGAGCCCGCTCCGATGCCTATTGTCGGAATGGAAAGTTCCTTTGTAATCTCGGATGCCAGCTCTGCCGGGATACCCTCCAGAACTATGGAAAAAGCCCCCGCTTCCTCAACAGCCCTGGCATCCTCGATGATCTTGCTCCTCGCCTCCTTCTCCTTTCCCTGAATCCTGTACCCTCCCATCCTGTGGATCGACTGGGGAGTCAAACCGACGTGTCCCATGACGGGTATGTCGAAGGAGGTCATTTTGACTATCGTTTCGAAAACCGATACCCCTCCCTCGAGCTTCACCGCCTCCGCGCCGCCCTCCTTCACCAGGCGGCAGGCATTCTCCACTGCCGCGGAAGGGGAAACCTGGAAACTCATGAAGGGCATATCGGATACGAGAAAACTTCTCTCCCTGCCTGCCTCCGCTGCCTTTGTATGCCGGATCATATCCTCCATCGTGACGGGAAGTGTCGTATCGTACCCGTAGAGTACTGTCCCGAGGGAATCTCCCACGAGGATGATCTCCACGATGGGGTCGAATATCTTCGCGAAGGGATAATCGTATGCGGTGATCATGACGATCTTTCGCCCCTCTTGCTTCATCCTCTTTATGTCGAGCAGGGTAACCTTTTTCATTGCCCACCAATAAGATAAAAAAAAACCTTCCGGGCGGAAGGCTTCTCGAACGCAAAATGACGTTCTTCGTTTTTTCGCTCAATCGAGCTATTTTAGCCTTCCGTCTCGGTCCAGCCTACCTGGATCCAAGCGGTATATAGTGTTGAACCCCCTTTTTGATACTCCTTATTTCCTTTATCAGATGCTCCAGATCCCGGGGAGATTCCACGAAGTCTATCTCCGAGGTGTTGACCGCCAGGAGCGGGGTATCCACGTAATGAAAAAAGAATTCATTATAAGCTTCGCTCAAAGCCTTTAAATAGTCAAGGGAAATGTGCCTCTCATATTCCTTGTTCCGCTTCCTGATTCGCTTGATGAGTACTTCCGGCTTCGCCTGGAGATAGATCACGAGATCCGGCTTCGGGATGTTCGCCCCCAGGAGGCGGAAGAGGGCCTCATAGAGCTGCAGCTCATCGTCCTCGAGGTTGATATAGGCAAATATCTTGTCCTTCTGCAGAATGTAGTCGCACACCACACCCTGCTCAAAGAGGCTTCCCTGCATGAGCTCTCGCATCTGCCGGTACCGGGAGAGGAGGAAAAAAATCTGCGTCTGAAAAGCATATTTTTCCCTCTCCTCGTAAAACCTCTCGAGAAAGGGGTTCTTGTCCACCTCTTCGAGCACGAGTTTTCCCTTGAAAACGTCGGCCAGAATGCGTGTCAGCGACGTTTTCCCCACACCGATAGCTCCCTCTACTGCAATGAAGCGAGGCTTTTCCGGTGCAATTGTTTTTGCGCCTTTGCCTTCTCTCATGGGTTGTAACTGGAAAATTGCTTTCAATGACGCCTGTTGATTGTAGAACCTATCCCTTTCCTTGTCTACTGAAAATAACACAAATTCAATAAATTACCCTATCCGATCAGGTTTGCCAGCTTTACAAAATGATCGACGGAAACCCGCTCAGGCCTGTCTCCGGGCCTGATTCCCGCTTCGTCGAATAGCCGATCGAGGTTCTCCTTCCCTTTTACCCCGCAGGAGCCAAGGTGCCGTTGAAGCGCATTTCTGATCACCTTTCTCCTTCCGGAAAAGGCCGCGTGCACCAGTTTCGAAAAAGCGTTGAAATCTTTTATCTCCCGCCCACCGGCCCCCGTAAAATCGATCTCCAGAAATGATGAATCCACGTCGGGAACCGGATAAAAACAGTTCCTGGAAACGGAAAACAGGATATGGACCCGGGATACCGCCTGGAGAATGACCGAGGGGACTCCATACTCCCTGCCTCCGGGCGAACTCGCAATGCGCCGCGCAACCTCCCTCTGCAGCATCACATAGCAACCCTTCAGGTATTCTCGAAGCTCCACAAACCTGAAAATGAGGGGCCCCGAGATGCTGTAAGGCAGATTCCCGATGATTTTCACCTTCCCTCCGGCCTCGCGGGACCAGGAGGCGAAGATATCTTCTTTCAGGCGCAAAAAGTCGCCTCTCACAACCTCTACGCCCGTTCCCCTCACCCGATCCTGCAGGTAATCTGCAAGGGTTTTTTCGATTTCTACCGCCTTCACCGCTCTCGCTTTTCCGGCTAGCATTGACGTGAGGGCCCCCAGCCCCGGGCCCACCTCCACGATGAATTCGTCATCGCAGGCCGCATGTTCCACAATTTTTCTGGCGATATTCGGATCGGCGAGAAAACTCTGCCCCAGCTTTTTTTTCGGAGTAAAGTCAAGGGATGAAAGCACTTTCGCAGGATGTTCCATGTCAGTACCTTACGTTTGCATAAGCGTTCAGCGAAAGGTCGGAGGCTATTCCCCTCTCGAACATCTTCCCGCCCAGATAGGCGATCATGAGGGCATTGTCGGTACAGTACGCAACCGGAGGGACGAAGAGCTCGACCCCTTCATCCTGCGCTCTCTCACCAAGTTTGGTCCGCAACCGGGAGTTTGCCGCCACCCCTCCTGCGATGACGAGCCTCCCGATGCCCTTCGAGATGGCGGCGCCAAGTGCCTTCTCCACGAGGACATCGATGACCGCCTCCTGGAAGGAGGCGCATATGTGGTCGATGTTTTCCCTGACGAAATCGATACCCCTCTGCTTGACAGTGGTGACGACAGCCGTTTTCAATCCGCTGAAGGAATAGTCGAAGTTCTTCTCCCGTATCATAGCCCGTGGAAAGTCCATAAACCGCGGATCGCCCCGTGCCGCACACCTGTCGATGGCTTCCCCGCCGGGATACCCCAGGCCCAGAAACTTGGCCACCTTATCGAAGGCCTCCCCCGCAGCATCGTCCCGGGTGTGGCCCAGTGCAGAGATGCTGACGAAATCGTTCACTTCGAAAAGCACGGTGTGGCCTCCTGACACGACGAGAGCCACGAAAGGAAAATCAACCTCCCGTTCCAGGAAGACTGAGAATATATGCGCCTTCACGTGGTCCACACCGACGATAGGGATGGAGGAAAAATAGGACAGTGATTTGGCCATGCAGAGACCCACCAGGAGCGAACCGATGAGGCCCGGCCCCATGGTGACGGCTATGAGGTCGATCTCCGAGAGATCCACGCCCGCCTCCCCGAGGGCAAGCCTGTAGAGGGGATTGATCGCCTTCAGGTGCTCCCGCGAAGCTATCTCGGGAACGACACCCCCGAATGCGGCGTGAACGTCCACCTGGGACAGCACCACCGATGATCGTATCGTCCCTTGTGAGTCGACGACCGCCACAGCGGTCTCATCGCATGAAGATTCAATTCCAAGAATGAGCATGGTTTCATTTTACAGGATGTTTGAAGCGAGTTCCGCAAGCTCCGATCGCTCTCCCTTCATCAACATTATATTCCCCGCCAGGGGTTCTTCCTTGAATTTTTCCACCACGTAGGACAGTCCATTGCTCGTGGAGTCGATGAAGGGGTTATCTATCTGGTAGGGATCTCCCGTCAGGACCACCTTGGTGTTCTCACCGGCCCGCGTGAGGATGGTCTTCACCTCATGGGGGGTCAGGTTCTGTGCCTCATCGATGATGATGTACTGGTTCGGTATGGACCGCCCTCTGATATAGGTGAGTGGCTCTATCTCCAGGATACCGAGATTTATCAGCTCCTGGTAACCCCGGACCCCCTGCCTCTTTCTGGTCCTGTCCATCCCGAAAAGGTACTCGATATTGTCGAATATGGGCTGCATCCATGGCTTCAGCTTTTCCTCCAGGTCCCCGGGAAGATACCCGATATCCCTCCCCAGCGGAAAAACGGGCCTCGAGACGAGCAGCCGGTTGTACTCCCGTTCATCGGACACGGCCCGAAGGCCTGCTGCGAGGGCGATCAGGGTTTTCCCCGTCCCCGCTTTTCCCGGCAGGGTCACCAGCTTGATCGCATCATCGAGAAGCAGGGCCAGGGCGAAATGCTGCTCCTTGTTCCTGGGCTTGATGCCCCATACGCCTTCCTTCATCGTTGGAAGCAGCTTTATCGTCCCGTCTTTGTTGTTATAGACACCCAGTGCAGAAGCGCCTTTGCTCTCCTCCTTCAAAAGGACGCACTGGTTCGGGTAGAGATTCTTATCTGGCGAAGCGATGGAGGAATCCTTGAAAATCGCGTCTATCAATTCCTTTGCAACAACTATCTCGGTAAAGCCCTTATAGAGCTCTTCGATATTTCCCACCCTGTCGCTTTCGTAATCCTCGGCCTTTATCCCGAGTGCGTCGGCTTTTATCCTCAAGTTCGTGTCCTTGGACACGAGGACCACGGGTTTTTCCTTCTCCCGCTCCCGGATACCAAGCGCCACGGCGAGAATCTCGTTGTCTTCCTTGTTTCCCCGGAGCTCCTGCGGGATGAGTCTCTCCCCCTCCCCGTCAAAAGCCACCTTTATAACCCCACCGTTGGATGCGAGGCGCACTCCTTCGGCGAGGGAACCTGAATCCCTGAAAGAATCTATGATCCGCAGGGCTACGCGGGCGTTGCGGCCCACCATGTTCAGGTCCTTTTTGAACCTGTCCAGCTCTTCAACAACTGTTATGGGAATTACCAGAGTGTTTGATTCAAACTTGAAAAGAGAATAGGGATCGTGGATCAGTACGTTGGTGTCGACGATAAAGTTTTTTCCCATCATCCTCCCTTTTGGTTCAGTTCATTCAGCTTGAGCTTCGCCTTGCCGGCAGCAATAGAGGCGGGATACTTGGAAAGAAGGAGGTTGAACGCGGCCTTTGCGCTTACGGAATCCTTCATATTGTAGAAGCACATTCCCTGTTTGTAAAGGGCATCGGGCGCCTTCGGCGATTCCGGAAACCTGTCTATCACTTCCTGGAAGGTGATTGCCGCTGACTCGAAATCTTTCTCGGCATAAAAGGTCTCTCCCCGCCAGTAAAAGACGTTCGGCAGGAGCCGGTGATCCGGGTAGGTCTTGGCAAACTCATCGAGAGATTTCCTGGCTTCACCGAACTTGTTCGCCTTGATCAGTCCGAGGCCGTAATCATAGAGGTTTTCGGGAGACTGCACTGCAGCCTGTCTCGGAGGGGGAATTTCACGCTCAGAGGTGAATATGCTCTCCTTCTCCCGCTCCCCCGTGCCCGCCTGTTCCGGAGCCTTTTGCTCCGGGATCTGGCCTTCCCTGTCGTAGGTTTCGCTCTGGAACTTCGGCCCCATGAGGGTTTCCATCTTTGCCTCCAGCGCGAGAAGCCTTCCCTCACTCTCCTTGATCTTTTCAACCGTGGCGAGCTGGTCCTGCTGCATCTGGTACTTCGTCTCGTCGATAAACCCCTGGAAGGTGCTTATCTCTCCCCTCAGCCTCTCGATATCCGCCTTTATGCTCGCTATCTCCTTTCTCAGCTCCAGCTCCACGTCACCAGACTTCGCGGAACCGCCAATGCCCATCTCCCTACCCAGAGCACCCTGCCTGTCCTGATCACCTTTCAGCTCGGACACATCTTTTTTCACATCCCTCACGTCATCCTGGAGCTTGTAAATGAGATCAGGACTGATATACGCTCCGCATCCCGCCATGAATATGATAAGCAACAGTGCGAGTGGATATACAATCTTCTTGAGTGACATCTGCCCTGCCGGCTACTGCAAGATTACAAATTGGGCCCGTCTGTTCTCGGCCCAACTCCCCTCGGTGTGTCCCGGATCGAGCGGCCTTTCTTCCCCGTAGCTGATCGTTGAAATCCGGGAGGACTCTACGGCAAGATTTATCAGGTATTGCTTCGCTGCTTCCGATCTCCTCTCGCCGAGAGCAAAATTATACTCGTTCGTCCCCCGCTCATCGCAGTGCCCCTCGATGAGCACTTTCACCCCGGGATTCTCAATGAGGTACGCCCCCAAATTCTCGAGAGTCGGTTTTGCGTCTTCCCTTATAAAGTATCTATCAAAATCAAAATGGATGTTTTCAAAGGTGATCTCTTTTACGGCTTCTTCCTCTGCCTTCGCAACCACCGCCTCTTCGGTCACCTTCTCCGGAATCGAAACCACTTCCTCCTTGATCTCCGTCGGTTTCTCGGTCTCAACAGCTGCCTCTTTTCCCATTTCCTCGCCTTCGCCCTTCACCACAGCTTTCTTACCGCAGGATACCGTGAAGGAAGCGGTGATAAGAAGTGCAAAAAGCACAACGAAACACTTTAATCCAGGCCTCATGGAACCTACCTCCATTTTTTTTCTTTTTCTCTTACCTTCTGGGTGACCAGGATGGTGAACTCATATCTCTCATGCCTTTTAGCAAGAGCCTGTCTCCGAAACCGGTTACGTTCGTTACTCGAATCTCAGAGTAATCTTTTTTCCTGAAAATGTAAACAATATATCTTCCGTCGGGTGAAAAGGAGGGATCCTCGCAGCTTCCATCCCCGCTCACCACCTCCCTCAAGTTCGAACCGTCGGGGCTCACCACGAAAATCGAGAACTTCCCCTCCGACATGGAAGCAAATGCGATGCGGTCACCGCTGGGAGACCAGGTGGGTGATGTGCTGTAATATCCCGCAAAAGAGACTCTCTTCTCCGGTCCACTTGGGAGGGTCTTCACGTAGATTTGAGGAAATCCCGTTCTATCTGAAACGAAGGCCATCTTATCTTCGTCGGGTGAAACGGTGGGGGAAACATCGATCCCGTAGTTCGATACGACTCTTACGAGCTTCTCGTCCTTGAAGGAAAATTTAAATATATCGGCATTTCCCTTAACGCTGATGGAGAGGAATATGGAAGACCCGTCAGGGGAAAAGCTTCCCGGAGACTTGAACCCGCCGTACCGCAGGAGGAGGTCATCGGAACCCGTTGAGAAGTCTCGTAAAAACACATAGGGCCGCTGCCTCCTGTAGGAGAGGTAAGCGAGCTTGTACCCGTCGGGAGACCACCGCGGGAACATGTTGATGGAGCCGTTTCCCGTGATCTGTCGCAATTTTTTTCCTGTCAGGTCGACGATGAAGATCTCTTTTCCCTCCCCTTCCTTCTTCGCCGAAAATGCTATTTCGCTGTCGAACACGCCGTGTACTCCCGTGTACTGGTAAATAATTTCGTTTGCAAACTTGTGGGCTATCATGTCGAACCGTTCGGCAGGCGCGGAGTAGCGCTTGCCGGTGAGCATCGATCCCGTCGAAACATCATAGAGGCGCAGCTCGGCCGATAGCTTGTCGCCGTCGGTCCTGACCGTTCCGGCGACGAGGGAATCGGAGCCGATCATCTTCCAGTCGGGAAAATATATCCCCCCGCTGATAAAACTCGTCTCCGAGATCTTTTCGAGGTATGCGTCGCGATTGATCACAGTGAAGATACTGGAAATTTCGAGGTCTGCCGCAATGATTTCGGGGATCTTTCTGAAGAGCGTCAGTCCTCCCTCATTCTCAGCATGCAGGTCGGGAACGGCAATCGGAATTCTAACCCCCGCGGGAGAATTTATGTCGATGTAGATAATACCCCAGGCTTTCCCTGAAGAAAAAAGAATGAAAAGGGATACGAAAACAACTGCCGTTAGCAGGGTTAAAATCCGGTTACGCGGCCTAGCCTCCACTCCGCTCGTCCGGGAAATAGTGAAATCTGAAACCCACCTCATAGTAATCCTTCCCCTCTTTCAAAGATTCTGGTGGTACAGGCAGCGGGGCCGCTTTGTTAATTGCCCGCAGAACCGACTCATCAAAAGGCCTGTTGCCCGACGGCCTCTCGACGACTATGGATGAAACATCCCCATTCTCCTCTATGGTGATTCTCAACTGGACCATGATGTCTTCCCTGTTATCGATCAAAGCTCTCGGGACATTCCACGCTCCCCTCACCGTCTCGTCAAGGACATTGAGGTAGGCCTTCACCGCAGGCGACATGAGGAGCGCTTCCTTCTCTGAAAACCCTCCGCGGGCGGGCGTTTTTCCGGATTCGCGGTTCACCGATCCACCCTGCTTGTTGTTCCGCGATTCCCTGAGAGCAGCCAGCTTTTTCTGAATATCGTCTATCAGCTTCTCCGTCTTCTCCTTCTCCCTGGCTTTCTCCTCCTGCCTGGCTTTCTCCTCCTGCCTGGCTTTCTCCTCCATCTGTTTCACCCTATCGGAGAGAATCTCCCTGCTCTTCTTCGCCTTCAAAGCCTCCACCCTCGCGGAGAGGTCCGCCATAGCCTTCTGCTCCTCGACAACTTTCTTTTTCTGCAGCAGCGCGAGCTTTTCCTGGAGTGCCTCCATCTCCTTTTTTCTCTTTAGCTCGTCCTTTTTCTTCTCCTCTCTGACCCGGGCCTCGTTCATCGCTACTTCCTCTTTCGTGGGCTTGCTCTTCCCGGGAGGCTCCACGAGGTCCACGGTGTACACGGATGAATAGATTATGATGGTGCTCCGTTTCATGGAAACGAGAAAGAGGGGGAGAAAAATGAGAAGGTGGAACAAAAGAGACAGGGTGAGCATTTTTTTGAAGTCTCTCTGCAAATCTTCTCCGGCAAAAACACGCACATTTAATTCCCCTCGAGAGGCTGGGTGACCATCCCGAGTTTTTCTATGCCGGCATTTTTGATCTCCGCTATTACTTTCACCACCAGGCCGTATGAAACACTCTTGTCTGCCCGGAAATACACCTCCTTTTCGCTTCTGTTCTCAAATATCGCCGCCAGTTTCTTCTGAAGCTCATTGAGTTTCACCGGCTGCTTCCCCACAAATATCCTTCCCGTGGGGTCAACGGTGACGACAACTCTTTCCGTTTCCACCGTAATGGCCTTCGCCGCTGCCTGGGGGAGGTTCACGTCTACACCCTGCTGGAGCATGGGTGCCGTGACCATAAAAATGATGAGCAGGACGAGTATGATGTCCACGAGGGGGATCACGTTGATCTCTGACATCTCCTTCCTTCCGTTGCCTCCCGATCCGAACGCCATATCAGGTTATCCTCTCCAGGTTTCTCTCGATGAAGTTGAGAAAGTCGCTGCTGAAGGATTCGAGGCCCGTCACGATCTTCCTGAGCCTGTTGAGAAAAAAGTTGTAAAAAATGACGGCGGGTATGGCTGCTGCGAGTCCGGCAGCGGTTGCCACCAGTGCCTCGGCTATCCCGGGAGCCACGGTGGCCAGGCTCGCCGAACCGGTGACCCCGATCCCCACGAAGGCGTTCATGATTCCCCACACGGTTCCGAAAAGGCCGATGAAGGGAGTTGTGGAGCCACAGGTGGCGAGAAACGGCAGGTATGACTCGAGGTCCGATTGCTGCTCATTTATCGTTTTTCCCATCGCCCGCTTGATGCCCTCTATCGGGTCTAGCCCGGTAATTACCTTGAAGCCCGTGGCCCGTTCTCCCACGCCTACAACCTCTGCATCCTGCTTGGCAGAACGCTTGAACCGGATGAGCTCGGTATACCCCGACTTGAAGACCGAGACGACAGGCGTCTTCCTTTCGGTATCTTCGGCATAGTCCAGGAGCTGGCTCAACGTCCTCCCCTCGTAAAAGAGTTCCAGGAACCTGTCGTGCTCCTTCTCGATCCCCTTGAAAGCCCGGTATTTAAAAAATATGATCGCCCACGATATGACCGAAAAGGCAAGAAGCATGAGAAGTACGATCTTCACGACAGGCCCCGAGCCGACTATGTGCTTGAAAAGCCTGTTGTTGATAAACCCCGAAAGGAGGGGGAATGCGGGAAATATGGTAACAATAGAAATCATCTGTTCTTGATCCTCCCGTTATGTTTCGACCCATCTAATCTATTAATCATCTATATATAGACTATTATGTCAATATTATCAAGATATAGAGAAATGCACAGCAAAACATGATCGGGGGAGCGGTTTATGATCGCTCCTGCGGTTTTTTCCCGGAAGGAAAAGAGGATATACTATCTCCTGTGGGGACGCGAAAAGTCATCGAAAATCTGATGAGAGAAGCCCTTTCGGAGGCAGAAAAGTCCCGCAATACGGGTGAGGTCCCCGTGGGCTGCATCATAACCGATGGGTCGGGCACCATCATAGGGCGCGGCCACAATTCCCCCGTCGCTTCCACGGACCCGACGGCTCACGGGGAAATGATCGCCCTCAGAAATGCGGCGAAAAAGCAGGGCAACTATCGTCTTCCGGGCTGTCTCGCATTCGTGACCCTGGAACCATGCCCCATGTGCGCGGGGGCACTGGTCCACGCCAGGATCGCAAGGGTATACTTCGGCACCAAAGACCTTAAGGGGGGAGGGCTCGTCAGCAACTACGGCATCGGGACGGACGGCAAGCTGAACCATGAGATCGAGGTCGTGGGAGGAATCCTCGAGGAGGAGTGCCAGCGGCTGTTGAAAGAGTTTTTCAGGGCAAAACGGTGAGCCATCATACGTAATTAAATACCAGTCCAGAGTTCAGAGTCCATAGTCCAGAGGAAGATCAGAGAGTAGCAAATCGGCAAGCATGGGAGTGCGGAATGAACATCAAGAACAACAGAACAGCAGAACGTCAGAAAACAGAAAAACCAAAAACCAGAAACTGTTCCATTGGTTCGAGCAACCGAGCATCCGAAACTCTGAAGTTCCGCAAAACGAGAAAATGAGAAGTTGGGTATTGCTGATCCTCTGAACTTCTGATGTTCTGGTCTTCTGTTTTTTTTTCTCGGGACCCGGGACTTGTTTGTATTTCGCATGCCGAAGTCCGAATTACAATATTGAAAATCAGGCGGGGTTTCCCCTTTTATCACGGCATTATAAGGTGATACTATTATTATCAATATTTATATCGCAGGTGCGCCCTTAGCTCAGTGGACAGAGCGTCGGACTACGAATCCGCAGGTCGGAGGTTCAAATCCTCCAGGGCGCGCCAATGAATTCAAGGGGTTAGGCGATTCGTCTAACCCTTCCTTTTTGGCAGGGTGCGTATAGGGTGCGGATTTTCCCAGATTGTCGAGTTTATTCACGGCTGCGCGGTTGGATCCTGGGATGAGATGGCCGTACGTATCGACGGTAATTTGAATCGAATAATGGCCCAATTGTTCCTGTACGTACGCAGGGCTTTCACCTAAGTTCAGAAGCAGTGATGCATAGGTGTGACGGAGATCGTGGAACCTGATCTTTCTCAAACCTGCCTTCTTTAACATAATATGGAACGACCTTCTTAGGTTGGCTCCATCTACCGGGGTTCCCGCCTCACTCGGAAAAACCAGACCCGACCTTACGCCAGATTTTATGGACCTTTCCATCTGCACTTTTTTCTGACCTCCCCCCGATATTTGTACCACCTTCTATGTAAAGAAACCAGCCATCTGAATTGGTTCAATTTGTCGAGCTTCCGGTGCCGGCAACTTGTATCCAAGAGAACTATGAGGCCTAATCTGGTCGTATTCCCTCCGCCACTGCTCGATAATCACCCTGGCCTCAAGTAAGGTCGTAAATATCTCTCCGTTTAACAGTTCATCTCTTAATTTGCCAATAAAAGACTCGATATAGCCGTTCTCCCAGGGGCTTCCCGGTTCGATAAAGAGCGTCTTTATCCCTAAATGAGTCAACCATTCCCGAACGGCTCTTGCCGTAAACTCAGGGCCATTGTCAGATCGAATGTGTTCCGGGATTCCCCGATGAATGAACAGATGGGCAAGCTGCTCCAGCACATCCTGTGATCTGATTCTCCTTGCAGCATAGATACACAAACACTCCCTGGTATATTCATCTATGATGGTCAATATTCTCAGGGGACGGCCATCGCTGGTCCTCTCCATGAATATGT
>CAYFXN010000005.1:0-61719 GCA_964347065.1 uncultured bacterium
AAGGCGACGAAACCACAGAAAAGCTTTTTAAGGATATTCTCCAGGATGAGGAAGACCACCACGATACCTTCGCGGGTCTTCTCGAAGGTGGGGATCTCTGATTCGAAGGACTGTTTTGAAGGACGAAAGAAAGGGGCGCATCTCTGTGCCCCTTTTCCAATTCAAAAAGGATGCAGCACGATACAGGGTTTGTTTTCCGCCGCCGACCCTCTCCCCCGGGTATAATCTTCTTAATAACCCATCCATCTTTTTCAGGTGAGAGCGGGGAGCCTTCTTATGAAAACTTTTTCGCCGGACAGGCAGACCTGTCTGTCAATACCGATCGATGGCCCCGAAGGGTACTATAACGCTCTCGGGGACGGTTTGGAAAGCCTGGGGGTCGAAACAATTCTGGGAGGATATTCTAAGATTATCGTCAAGCCTAATATGGTCAATGGAAGCCCCCCTCCGGTCACAACCGATGTTGCGTGTGTGCGGGCGCTCGTGGCGCTGCTCAAGGAGTACTTCACCGTACCCGTAATCATCGCTGACGGCTCGGGCGAAGGGGATACGATCAAGAACATGAAAAAGAACGGGTACGGAAATATAGGAGTATCTCTCCTTGATCTCGATTCCTGTCAATGCATTGTATACAGGAATGATCGGGCGTCCCACTTGAAGGAGGTTTATCTGCCAGATCAACTTGAGGGGGCAGCAATCATCTCGGTCCCTTCCGCCAAAGATCACACCATGACGGGTGTTACCCTCGGTTTAAAAAATATGATCGGATGCCTTCCCGCCCGTCATTACGGCGGGTACTGGAGCTATAAAAAGTCAAAGCTCCACCAGATCGGTATTGACGAGGCAACTGCGGATTTGATTCTCTATCTCGAACCTCACCTGACGGTTATCGATGCCAGGCTCGGACTCAAAGGGGGACATCTCTGGGGGACCGTACCCGAGCCTTCTCTTGGAAAAGTTTTTATCGGGAAAGATGTGCTGGAGGTGGACAGGGAAGGAGCGCGACTCCTCGGCCACGACCCTGATCGCATAAAACACCTTGTCCTTGCTGAAAGATTACGGGAATGATCTCATTCAGAGATGGCTAAATGGACCATCCTCGCGAAATTGAAGACGAGAACGCCATTGAATTCCCTCCCTGAATTCTCCATCATCAGAGCGATAATATCTTTGATTTCCCAATCTTTTTTGTACGGCCTCTTGCTCCTCAGAGCATCGAAAAAATCGGCAATCTGGACGACCTGACTCACGAGATGCTGCTTTTTTCTTTTATTGTTAAGCTTGGGATATCCTGTGCCGTCGTATCTCATGTGATGTTCGAAGGCAACGATCGGAGCGAGTTGTGTTAAGCCTTTCATACCAACCAGATAATTTGCTCCAGTAATCGTGTGGCGGGTTACTTCCTGAAATTCCTCATCGGTGAGCTTGCCTTTTTTATTGAGGATATCTCTGGATAGGAACAGTTTTCCAACATCGTGAAGCAGGGCCGCAATGCCAATTTCGTGAAGCATTTCGTCGTTTATCCCGAGGGCCTCTGCCTGAAACATGGAAAGAACAGCCACGTTCGCTGCGTGAGTGTACGTATACTCGCTGTGCGATTTCACCGGGCTGATGAGCTTGAGAAAATGTGCTTCCCGCTTGAAGGTTATGAAAAAGTTGACCACGATCTCTTCGAGGCCGGCCACGTTTAACTTCTTGAAGGGAGATATGGAATTGAATATTTCCTTTGCCATCTCCAGCTGGGCTGCCGTTGCATTGCCCAATCCATCCGCTTCGGCTTCAGCGAGGGGCTGCAATTCGCCGGCCCGTAGTTCGACAACGCCCGTTTTTATGTGGGGATATGATCGAAACGGCTTGTTTTTATCGGTAAAATCCTCAATAAAACCGGCAAATTCCGGGGCCGTCAATCCTTTTAAAAAATCTATTCGCGATACTCCTTTTCTCTTCATCCGCTTTTTCAGGTTGTTTACGAGGCTTCCTTCATCGCGGGTGGGGCTTTTATTGACGATAAGGTCATCTTCGACCATCATTATTTCAAAACTTTCGTTTTCCGCGAAGAATTCTGTGATGGTGGACAGGGATTTACCGATGAGGGCTTCTACCGATGGATGCTCGGGCGAATAGAGAGAGCAGGTTGAGACGGCAGCCATGAACGTGGAGAGAAAGTTCTTATGGGGTTCCATGGTAGTTCCCCCGTGAGGTGGATTCAATTTTTTCACCACTTTTTAACAGTTTCAACGACTCCCCTCTTATAACATCGTTTTTTGATTTTGCCCCGGCTTCTGCGAGGCCCCGCACGTCATTTAAGGGGTAATGTTTCAATGTTTTGAAAACCTCTTCCCTGAGCCTCTCTATTGCACTTTTAAATAGAATGCTCTTTGAAAACATGAGATTTTTTAAAGCCCCAATTGCAGAGGGATCTCCGATCTTTCCCAGGACAGCAACCAGCGGGATCTTATCGAGATAATCTGCTCCGGTGACACCCTTTTTCTCCACCATCCTGAGTAGTTCGGGAACTGCTTCTTTGATCTTGAATGTTCCCGATAGGGTTATCGCCTGATTTACGAGTTTTTTTGAATTTGATCTGATATTTTTCATCACCATATCTATGCCGTCCCTCTCACCTTTTTGAAGGAGGCATTTAATCGCTTCGGTACTTACTTGGATGTTTTCATTCTGACAGTAGGGTTTAACGTGAGGAATGACTTCCTTATCACCGCACTCTGTCAGGATAAATATCATGTTTCTTTTCACGAACCACCTATCATCGTCGAGTCGTTTTATCGCTTCTGAAACTGATCTTTTACCGAAACCGGTGATCAACGTAATGATGAATCTCCTCGTTGCTTTGGACTCCTCATCGAATAAGACATCGAAGAGGTACGGCAGTATTCTCTCACCGTAATAATTGCAGAGAACAGTGGTTTCATCGCGATTTAGTCTCCCCATGATCCTTAAAGATTCAACGAATCTAACAATGAATTCCTCTGAGTGAAATTGTTCGATAATGGTGGCAAAGAGATCCGGAAAAATTTTCTTTGCCTCGCTCTTTTCTATCCCTTTTATTATATTGAGGGCTTCGAAGTACTGACCAGTTTCGACGTAATGTTGACACTGTTCGAGCAAAATTGGGATCTGTTTCTCCATGTCTTCATGAGAGACCATATTTGTACTTATAAGTTCGAGAAGAAATCGGTAGAAGGCCTTTTCGAGAGCCTCATATTCACATGCTTCTTTCAATTCTTTCATTTCTTCCTGGGCCAACTTTCCCGGTTCAAATTCAAGGATTTTCTGGATCTCACGGTTATATTTCTCTGTAACGAATGCCTTGAAGTCACCCTTGCTGAGAAGGTTGATGATATCGGGTGACAGTAATATGTCATCGAGAATCGGTGAATCTTCGATAAACAAGTTTAACGGGTCATCTCTGCCATCAATTTTCGAGAACTTATCTATAAGGTTTTTAAGGGCTTCGGGTACCATGATCTTGTGTTCATTGACGACGCTTAAAAGTTCTATAACTCTGTCGACAGATACTTCTCCGAGAGCTTTTTCAATCGGGACCATATCGGTTGAGATATTTTTCATAGTGGAAGAGAGAAACTGTTGTTTGAGTTCCGGACGGAGAGAATGTATGAAATCGAGCAATTTTTTCAGCTCAGTATCAGAAAAAAAACGTTCTGAGGAACTTCGTATGTATGTGGTTATTACCCTGTCGTATGATTCCTCTTTTAAGTAACTGACCCCTTTCTCATTCAGCAGGGATGCGAGCATTTCCGGTGGGATTTTCCGTATTATCTCCGATCCTTCATTTTTCTGAAGGGTGCCTTCGAGGAGGCCGAAGAGGTAAAGTTCCCACAATTTTTTTTTCTCCTCGCCAGCCTCGGTCTTTCCCTCCTCGAAGATAAATGAGTCGTAATCTACGAAATCCAGGGTAATATTTTTAAGATTGAAACTTTTGCGGGATTCTTTTATCTCCTCGATAGATGTTTCGGAGGACGTTTCAGAGAGGAACCGGTGAAATGCGTAAATATCATCTCTTGATAGGTTACGCGGGAAGGTAACGGAAGCGATACCGAGGCCGCTCAGGTACGTGGCGAAGTCCCGGTAAACGGGGTTTTTTTTGTCCAGGTAATGATTGTCAATCACCAGAGTGTCTTTCGCGATACCGAGGGTTATCTTCGGGCGTATATCGAAGAGCTTTTGCAACAGATCGTATGCCCGGTCAAGGGACCGTTGCACGGAGGGATGGTCTTCCGGATATATCGCGACATTTCTCCTCGAGATGTTGAGTTCGATTATCGAATCGCTGAGCAACCGTGCATCGAGGGGTAATTTTTCCCTGCTATCCGCCATAAGCAATTAAAGGCAACCGATAATTTTCGTTCAATGCATCCTTTCATTCGCTCGACTAAGGTGAGCTCACGGCATCTCCTTTCAAGAGAGCCCGGCCATGATGAGCGTTCCTCTTTCCTTTCTTTATCGGATTCGGGGGATGATTGTTGAGCCCCTCGGCACCAGGGAGCGCAACGGGGTATAGCCGGAGGACCACCTCCAGGATACCGCTCTGTTTTTTCCAGCGATTCTGACAAAGTGGAAGGGGAACTTTCGAGAGGACAAACCGTGTCAGACATCGGTTTTGTTATGGTATTATATGAAGAAATTCCGTGCATATGATCGGAAGAGAAGAACGTTGGGTTCGGAGCTATCCGGTGAAGGTTCTTTTGGTATATCCTGAGTACCCGGAAACATTCTGGAGTTTCAGATACGCCCTGAAATTCGTGAAAAAGATGGCTGCCTACCCCCCCCTCGGGCTTCTCACCATCGCTTCCATTCTCCCTGAAGACTGGGAAAAAAGAGTTTTGGACCTGAACGTGGACACCCTCACTGATGCTGATTTGCGGTGGGCCGACATGGTTTTCGTAAGCGCCATGGACATTCAGAGAGAGTCAGCCAACAAGATCATCAGCCGTTCCAGAGAGCTGGGAGTCGCGACGGTTGCCGGGGGACCTCTTTTCACATCATGCCATGAAGATTTCGGCGAGGTTGATCATTTCGTCCTCGGCGAAGCGGAAGAGACCCTCCCGGAATTTGTCGATGACGTTAACCGGGGCCAACCGAAAAAAATTTACCGGCAGCGATTTTGGGCCGACCTCCAAAAGAGCCCACCTCCAACCATGGATCTGGTCGACATCCAGAAATATCAATGCATGAGCATCCAGTATTCCCGGGGGTGCCCCTATCATTGCGAGTTTTGCGATGTAACCTACCTTTTCGGAAAATCGGTGAGAACCAAGAGCGGAGCACAGGTGATCGGTGAGCTGGAGCAGCTCTACGCCATGGGGTGGAGGGGCTGTGTCTTTTTCGTGGACGACAATTTCATCGGAAACAAGAGAAAGCTGAAAGAGGAAATACTCCCGGCGATAATTTCTTGGATGAGGGAGAAGGACTATCCTTTCGAATTTATAACGCAGGCATCGATAGACATAGCCGATGACGATTCACTGATCCAGATGATGGTGGAAGCAGGGTTTGACGAGGTTTTCATAGGTATCGAGACGCTGGACCATGAAAGCTTGAAAGAGGCGGGGAAATCGATCAATCGTAACAGAGACGTTATCGGGAGTGTCAAGAAACTTCACCGGCACGGCATGCAGGTCAAGGCAGGGTTTATCGTCGGTTTTGACAGCGATAAGACCACAGTTTTTGACCGGATGATCAAGTTCATTCATGATTCAGCCATCACGACCGCGATGGTGGGTCTCCTCAACGCTCCCCGGGGAACGGGGCTGTACAAGCGCTTAGAGCGGGAAGGAAGACTCATATTTGATACCACGGGAAACAACACGGATTTTACCATTAACTTCATCCCGAAGATGAACGGAGAAGTTCTTATGAAAGGTTACCGGAGGATCGTGGAGGTTATATACTCTCCTCCCAATTTCACCAGGAGGCTGAAAAAATTTCTGAGCGAATACAGGCCATTGAAGACAAAAGGGACAATTATGAAAAAAGGGTATCTCGGGGCGTTCATTAAATCTATCTTTTTCCTCGGCATCTTGGAAAAGGGGCGGCTCGATTTCTGGAAGATTGTTTTTTGGTCGGCATTCAGACGACCTTCACTTTTTCCCCTCGCCGTTAAGCTGTATATTTGCGGTTACCATTTTAGAAAGATATTTCAGGTGTAAACAAACCGTTATATTTCATAAAAGTGATTGATTTTTATGAGTAATGATGTTTTATTGGAAGTGATTGATAAGGTAATTTTCTGGGGAGGAAATGAAGGTATTCACCGGAATAAGATTTAAACTTTCGCTCGTCACGCTCGTGCTCATTTTGTTTGTCACCGGAGCATCTTCTTTTATTGTCACCAATATAATGGATAGTTTCCTACTCAAAGAGCTCGTCAGGAGGGGTTTTTCCATCACCGGGAGCGCCTCCACAGCGGCAGGGTACAGCATCCTTTCGAACGACAGGCTTGCGCTGGATAATCTTGCTTCGAAGATTAGGCAGTATCAGAAAGACATCGTGTATGTGGCGATGGTTGATGACGAGGGCGTCATCAAGGCGCACAGTGATCTGGAAAAAATGGGAGAGCTTTTTATAGAGAGGGAAAGCGAGGTCATACGCAGAGAAGAAGACGGGTCGACGGTGAAAAAGGTCTTGAGAATGGGTACCATGTGCTTCGAATTCCGAACGCCCATCATTTTTGCAGATAAAGACCTGGGAGCGATCTATCTCGGAATAGCAGAACAGACTCTCATTGCATCTCAGGAGGAAGCAAGAAAAAAGATCATTCTCGTATCGGGAATAATTCTCACACTCGGAGTGGCCGGGGTATTTTTCCTTTCCGGTTTCATAACTACCCCGGTAAAGCGCCTTATGGAAGGCGTGTTGAAAATGAAATTGTGGGAGTACAGGAGTGAAATCAAAGTGGTTTCCCGGGATGAGCTTGGAGAGCTGACGCGTAATTTCAACGAGATGGCGAACACGATAATGAACCAGAAAGAAAAGCTCGAGCTCTCCGCCAGGGAACTGGAGGATGCGTATGTTGCAACAGTGAGGATTCTCGCAGCGGCGATTGATGCGAGGGATGAGTATACCTTTGGTCATTCCGAAAGAGTTGCGAAGATATCTGTTCTCATCGGCAGTAAGAGCGGCCTCTCCAATGCCGAAGTGCGGGATCTTGAGATGGTATGCCTCTTTCACGATGTGGGAAAGATAAAAACCCCTGACAAGATTCTCCATAAGATGGCGCCCTTAAATGATGAAGAGTACAGATTGATGATGAAACATCCCGAGGACGGGGCAGACATCCTCCGGCTGGCAAATTCGCTGCAGAAACACGTCAAAGCTGTCCTCCACCATCATGAATGGCATAACGGGAAGGGATACCCTCACGGGTTGAAAGACGGGCAGATTCCCTATTTTTCTTCTATTATTGCCATCGCAGACGCCTACGATGCCATGACATCATCGCGACCATACCGGAAAGGGATGTCAAGGCAGGAGGCGATGCAGGAGATTGTCAAGTATAAAGGCGTCCAATTCAATCCGGAAATAACAGACGTGTTCGTCGAAATACTGAAAGATCCGAAATACGCCAAAAAACTGGAAAGAAAAGGGGTCTATGGATGAACGGGGCTATTACCTCCCTGGTCGTTTTCTTGTTCGCTGCCGTTACCGTTTTCTCATGCACCCACGCGGAACGAAGGATTGCCCGAACCGCTCCTTTTGATAAAAGCGGGGGGAAACAGGTTTACTCCGACCGGTCGAGCAAGAAGGTAGAGTTGGAAAGCACCGAGAAATTGGCCTATCTCATTCGGAAGAAGAACTATTCCAGGGCTCTGAATCTGGTGAAAGACGAAATTGACGGGGGTATGAAAGAGGTATCCTATGAAGACGAATACGTTGCCGCGATAAACAGGATGATAGATCAGGGCGCGCAGAGGCAAAGAAGCGGTGATTATGAAAATTCGGGGCTTATCTTCAGTTCCGTCATCGATATGTACCCGAACGGGAAGTCGCTGAGATCCAGGGTAAAAGAAAAACCGGAAAAACTCAAAGAGCATATACAGCTGAGTTCAGATAAGCTTATGGAGGAAGGCCTGTCCGAATACAGGGAAGGAAATCTCGGAAACGCGATAAAGGTCTGGCGGAAAATACTGAGGTTCAACGCCGAATACGCGGAGGCGAAAAAAGCGATAGAGACGGCGACAGTGCAATTGAATAATCTCAAGTCCCTGCAGGAAAAGACCGAATAGAAGGGACCTGAATTACGTTACTCCTCTTCGGTGAGGAGATATACCGTGTCGTTGCCACGGACCTTATCGATAACCTTGATACCAACGAGGTCGCCGGCTTCGGCTGTTTCCACGTCTATGTGGTCCACCTGCATCGACTCTACCACCTGGGTGAAGTCGCTCGTTGCTCCTTTCACCATAATCCTGTCTCCCAGGCTCAACGATCCCTCGGTGATCTTTATGGCAGCGACGCCGATCTTGGCAAAATAGTTATCCACCACGCCTATCTGTTTTTCAGCCATTTTCCCCTCCTTAATCTCTCATTTTCTGTATTTCAACTGGATTTCCCGTTATGTGGGCGAAAAGCCGGTATCCTCTTTCCCGCTTGAGCGCCCTGGCAACTGATCTCCCTGCATCACGGGGAAAAACGCTGTGCACGGGGTTCTATTTTTCCGTTGCTGGAACTCCATCACAATCGTGACGACTTTTCATTTCCGTAAATTTTCTCACTTTTTCTTGTGTCTTACAACGTGAGACTGACCCCGTCTCCCCGCACAAAATATTTGTACCAGTTTTGAAAAGAGAAATCCAGCCTGAACGCATTTCCGGAGCCGCCGCCGAACCCCTTCTGGCTGGCGTTATCGGGAGAGAGGCTGTGCGGCTATTCTGGCAGCGGCACAGAGGCAATAAATGAGGAGGTAAAATAGTGAGGAAAAGGGATGAAGGATGCCGGTGTCTTGCTGTGGTGAGGATGTAACCTTTTGTTTTCGTGAAAGTAAATATTATTGAAAGGGAAAGAGTTCAATGTGCAGGTTTGGTACTGAAAGAATCGGGCTCTATGAGAATTTGGGCATCGGGCCTGGTGATTCCGCGAAAAGAACGAAAAACTTCCCGAAAGGTATATCGCCGAAGTGGCGAAACCAGCGGATGACCCTATTTTTTCAGTAATTTCCTGACACTCTGGGTTAATTCCCGGAGTTTGACAAGATCTTCCGGTGAAATTTTCCCGAACCGTGCACGGTTGTACTCACGGATGAACAGGTGGTAAGCAGCGGAATCCAGAATCATCCTATCATTCACTTTACAAAGATACTCGGTGGGGGTTTCCGATTTTTCCTTTCGAATTCCATGTTTTTTTCCTTCGCGTATTATCGGCCTGAGAAATTGTTTGTAAATTGGGTTCTGACGTCCTATCGAGGATATTCTTTTTCTCCGGGCGGGGAGAAGATACAGGAAACAGGCGGAAGTGACAATGAGGACCAATAAAGGCAGAAGAAGGGCCCTTGCACCCTCCCGCAGATTGCCGCTTACGTTGCGACTCAATTTCAGAGAACCGAGGATGAGTTCTCTCGAGAGTTTTACCTGTTTCTCGAGGTCGTACCCAACTACGTACTCCTGCCAGTTCTGTCTGATCCAATCGAAGACGTGGTTGAGACGGCTGTTCGGGGAGAGTTGCAAAGGACCGAGGGGAGTGGAATCTACGATTGTCCACCCAGCACCCCGGAGAAAGACCTCTGCCCAGGCGTGTGCGTCTCGCTGCCGGAACATCCAGTAATTTCCCATTTCGTTGTATTCGCTGGAAATGTAACCACCGGCAAGCCTGGCCGGAAGTCCCATAGCCCAGGCGAGCAGCACCGTCGATGTTGCAAAATGCTGGCAGTTCCCCTCTTTTCTCCCGTCGAGGAATTCTCGCAGAGATACTTTTCCCGGGACCCTTTTATATCGGAAGTTTTTACGAAGATAACCGGTTATCGCACTCACTTTGTCTGGCTCGTCAAAAGTTCCGGCTCGAAGATTTCTCGCAATGATTTCGATCATCTCCGGAAGATCACCATTCGCTGAGTAGTGTTTCTCTCCTGTTTCCTCTTTTCTCTGGTTCTTGCCGTTGATGAGGGTGTACTTTACCGGATGGGTTATGGGTGCCTGTGAATTCACGTCACCTTCCTGGTCGATGAAGAGTTTTCCCCAGTCCCACTTTATGGCGATGGATTCAGGAAGTGTGGGTACGATGGTATCTCCCGTTGCTCCCAGGAAAACGTCCACCCGATTGTCGGTTAGACTTTTTCCGTCCCCTTTGAGCAGGGAATGGGTTCCCTTCCCGATCAGGTGAAGCCGCTGATTTCTCTTGAACCAGGCGTCATTGTGGTATTCGGAAAGTGTTATGGACTTGAGATAGATTGGCGATGCTCTCGACAGATTTCCCCTTACCCGCGCGATTACTTTCCCGTCAATATTTGAAAACGTGTCCATTTTGAGATCGAGCTTCCCGGCGGCGCCCGGCATATTTTCTCCTTGCATCATCTTCCTTCCGAGAAAACCGACACCGAGACGGGGTATGGAGAGAAAAATAATGATCGTGATGACCAAGGAGGCCAGTCCGATGCCTCCTAAAAAAGTGATGAAACTCGATCTCAGCGTGATATCACCATCTCTTTCGGCGGACCGGAGATCGGATTCCGTGTTCACGAAGAGTATGAACAAGGTAACAGTCGTCAGAACAGTTATGAGAACGAAAATTGGGAGAAAGAGAAATTTTGAAGTGAGAGAGGCGCCAGCTACCACCTGGATATACGCGATTCCCGTGAGGATGAAGAAATCCTTTACTACCAGGGGACTGATCCACTTGAAACCCTGATATACCAGCAGTGTTTCAAGGAAAACGGGTAAGAGGTCCCCTCCGGTCAGGGTGATTCTCAAAATCATGTAGAGCATTAGAGCCGTGGCTGCTACCAGATCCCTGATCTTGCTCTTTTCCGAAAACGTGATGTGCCTCCGGGGAAAGAGGAGCCGGAATGAGATCGCCATCGCTACGAAGATGATCAGAGAGAAGGAGATAGATCCCGTTATGAGAATGCACGCCAACGACAGGAACGTGTACAACGCAGATATCCGAACAATTATGTGGTACTGTTTATTCATTGGCGAATGAGGGAAAGCACCCTCTTTAACTTTCCCCTTCCCTTCCCGTCTTTTTCTACCACAGATAGCAGTCCCAGAGCTGTGAGATAGGGAACCGGGTAGCGAGTAGAGGAGACCTCCATGTCCCTCAGTTTCATCACAAAGGGGATATTCTTATTTCTCAATGCGACGATTTTTCCGGCACAACGCGCAACTTGGCGCTCGAAGATACGATCGTCCTCTTCGGGCGTAATTTCCAAGATAACGGGAGGGTCTTTTTCTTCCTCGAGTTCTTTCACGTAAAGCTGTTTCGTATGCATAAACTTTTTCCAGAGCACCATCTTAACCGGGTCTTTCGGAAGAAATTTCCTGATGTTGTTCAGTGAGTGCCCGGTATATCCCGTTCTCACGAGTTCGCCGGAGCCATCAGAATCTTCGCTATACATCAAAGCAGCCTCTTCGGCTGTTGAAAGGGGGGATGGGCTGGGGAACACGATGATCGAGATGTCGGCCTTCACGTGATAATACTTTTCGAAAAAACCGAAGGGGAAACGAGTCATGACAGAGACCTTCCTTACGGTGTATATTCCCCGTTTTGCAAAGATGCCTTCCAGCACTGCTGAGGTTTCACGGCCGGGACCAACGTAGGGTACCGTTTTTACAACCTTTTTTCCAGCTGCTTCCAGGATGACTCTCAGATAATAAAGGGGCAGCACTGTTTTTTCATTTTTTATCGTGGCGAGTATTTTCCCTTTTTTTCCGGCATATATCTCTTTTCCCGGTAAAACCTTGAGGTACACGTTCCTCGTTGCGAGATCCGATAAAATACCCGAGGTTATCATGAGGGACAGGTTCATGGCGAGACAGAGGTAGACCAGGTTGTTCCCCGTGTTTATCGCTGCTATGCCGAGGGCGATGGTGATAAAAATAAACCATTTCCCCGTGGCAGTTATCCTGAAAAATCGGGGGGTTTTCGATTTCTTCTCTACATTCATGCCGGTACGGGAATTGCGTCCAGTATCTCTGAAACAACTCTGCCGCGAACGTCTGATTTGCCCGATCCCTCCATGTCTTCGCTTACAAAGATTCTGTGGGAGAGGATGAAGGGTGAGAGAAACTTAACATCGTCGGGGAGGATAAAGGTCCTTCCTTTCAGAAGTGCCAGCGCGGCCGACGTTTTTTTCATGCTGATGGAACATCGCGGTGAAGCGCCCAGTCGAAGGAGTGGGTGATCTCTCGTTGCTTGAACGATTTCCACTATGTATCTGTCTATCTCCGGATCGCAGATGATCATTTTGCACGAATTCATTATCTGAAGGACCTGTTTGGTGTCTATCACCGTGTCGATGTCGTCCAGGGGATCCCGCATGATTTTACTGTTGAGTATCTTCAATTCAGATTTCAGATCCGGATAGCCGAGAGATACTTTCAGGTTGAACCGGTCGAGCTGGGATTCCGGCAAGGGAAATGTTCCGTGGAACTCGAAGGGGTTTTGCGTGGCAATCACGAAAAAGGGGTCTGGGAGCCGGTGAGAGCTGTTCTCGAGGGTCACCATCCTCTCACTCATGGCTTCCAAAAGGGCAGCTTGTGTTTTCGGATTGGTCCTGTTGATCTCGTCTGCCAGGACGACGTTGGCGAATATCGGTCCTGCATTGAACGTGAGGGTATTACTTTCGTGGGTGTAGATGCTGTAACCGAGAAGGTCCTGGGGGAGCATGTCGCTGGTGAACTGAATTCTCTTGAATTTTCCCGAAATACTTCTGGCGAGTGCCTGTCCGAGGGTTGTTTTTCCCCTGCCGGGAGCGTCCTCTATGAGGACGTGACCGCCCGAGAAAAAGGAAGCGAGAATCAGATCTATGACTTCCTCCTTCCCGTATATTACCCGTGTCAGATTTGTCCTCAACGCCTCTATTTTTTCATGAATATCCATCACACTCCCCGTAAATTCTACCACAGGGGATCCCCTGTGGCGTTTTTAAAAAAATTAGCTGCGTGGGGTAATGAAAGGCCCGTTCAAATTGGCAAATCCCTCATCTTGACCGGAAGGACGTTTAAGAGGATAATTTACGTAAATCGGGAGTAAGCGGTTGCCGAGTACGTGAGCAAAAGAAAGAAAAGTGTTAAAACGTTTGCCAAAACTTCTCTGGTTGTGCTCCTCACTCTTTACTACTCAGTGAAAGCGATTGTATCCTTCAAACTTGCCAGGGATTCCGAAATTGCCGGGCAAAGTGCCCTGAAGTGGGCAAAGCGCCGGGTAAGTTCAACGAACATTGCCTTTGATGTCGACGGGCTGGATAATATCGAAAGGTGCAAACCGCGCGTTATCGTGACCAACCATTCCAGCGCTGCCGATATTCCAACGCTCATTTCGGCGTTGCCAATAGATTTCCGCCGCATTGCCAAGAGGGAGGTCCTGTCCCTCCCCTTTCTCGGCAAAGCGATGGAGGTGAGGGGGAACATCGCGGTGGCCACGGATGACCGCAGCGGTGGAGCGAAGGCGATGAAAAAATCGATAACCTATATCAATAGGGGCAAGTCGATTCTGATCTTTCCCGAGGGGACGAGAAGCAAGGGGAAAAAGATCGGTCAGTTCAAGCAAGGGGCTTTTCTCATAGCGAAAAAAGCGAAAATTCCACTCCTTCCCGTCGTCATATGGGGAACCGATGTGATGATGCCGAAAGGGGAGGGCGTCGTGGCTTCAGCTGGCGTATGCGTCAAGGTCCTTGAATCAATCAGGCCGGGCATGTACATGAATTGGACAGTAAAAGAGTTTTCCGATAAGGTGAGAGATATAATGGCGAAGGGGCTTTTGGAAATGGAATATAGTGCAACGGAAGCGGATAAATGAGCGTGGCTATCAGTGCCCTCGGGGGCCTCGGTGAAATCGGAATGAACTGCATGCTCTTGGACAGCGGGAGCGAGGCAGTCATAATCGACGCCGGTATCATGTTTCCCGACGACGGCATGTTCGGAATAGACTACGTCATGCCGGACTTCTCCGTCCTGAATTATGTGAGGGAGAGGATAAGCGGTATCTTCTTGACTCATGGCCACGACGATCATATCGGAGCAGTTTACTATCTTCTCCAGGCGGTCAATGTTCCGGTATATGCAACGAGGCTTACGGCGGAACTGTTGAAACTGAGACTGGAGGATCAGGAGCCGGATCTTCCGTACGATATTAGGGTTATTGAGAGAAACGCAGTTGTCTCTCTTGCGGATTTTGAGTTCGAGGCCTTCCCGGTTTGCCATTCAATCCCTGAAGGGGTGGGCTATATCATAAGAACGGGAGACGGGATCATAATTCACACCGGGGATTTCAAGATCGATGACACTCCGCGGGACGGGGTCGTAACGGATCTAACGAGGGTTTCTCAAGTTGCCAGAGAGGGGATAACGCTTCTCCTGTCAGATTCAACGAACGTTGAAAACAGGGGGAGGACCCGGTCGGAAAAATACGTGAAGGATGTTCTCGACAGCATTATTCAGGAGATTCCCGGCAGAGCCATCGTCTCCATGTTCTCTTCAAACATCACACGCCTGGCAGATACGATAGAAAGCGCTGCAGAAGCCGGACGCATGGTGGCAGTTACGGGCAAGAGCATGGAGCAGAATTTGGCCGTGGCCAGAAAACTGGGGTACGTGAAATCGGAGAGAAACGATCTCTTCGTTGATATCGAAAATGCCCGGAAGATAGATGATGACTCCCTCGTCGTGATGACAACCGGGTCCCAGGGAGAACCGCTGAGCGCGCTCTCTCTCATGGCGAGGAACCAGCACAGGTACGTGAAGGTGAAGGAAAGCGATACCGTGATTATTTCGTCCCGGTTTATTCCCGGTAACGAAAAAGCCATTTTCCGGCTTATAGATAACCTCTGCAGGAGAGGGGCAGACGTAATCTATCAAGCGATTTCAGATGTGCACGTATCCGGTCATGGTGCACGGAAGGAACTGGAACTCATGATCGAAGCAGCTTCGCCAAAATACTTTGTCCCGATTCATGGTGAGTACAGACATCTGGTTCAGCACGCCAGGGTTGCCAGCAGGTTGAACCGGACAGAGACCATCGTTGTTGAGAACGGTGAGGTACTGGTTCTTGAAAACGGGTCGCTTCGTAAAGAAGGCTCTCTCGCTGTGGGAAAAGTATTCGTCGATGGAAAGGGTGTGGGAGATGTCTGTGAAATGGTCTTGCGTGAGAGGAGAAATCTCTCGAGAGACGGGGTCGTAATTGCCATTGTGGGCTACGATTCCCGAAAAGATAAGATTACCTATGGCCCTGAGATGATCTGCCTAGGCGTAACAGATATGGTTGCTGGAAACGGGATCATCGAGGGAGCAAAAAGGCTCGTGGAGGAGATGGTCCTGGAATGTGCAAAAGCCGGAAGTGAAGAAACCTCATCAAACATAAGGCGGGAGCTTAAAAGATATTTTAACCGGCAGCTCGAGAGAAAGCCCGTCATCTTTCCGGTGATGATAGATTATTGACGTTACTCTTAGGTGTGAGATGAGAGATATTAAAAAAGAGATCGTCGGGGTGTTGAACGTTGCAATAGGTCTCTTGCTGCTCATATCGCTTATTTCGTACAATCCCTTTGACCCTTCCTTCTCGACCTACTCGTCGAAGGTTATGAAAATAACGAACTGGAGCGGAAAGGTAGGTTCCTACTCCTCTGACCTTCTCATACAGTGGTTCGGAATAGGCGCATTTGTGATTCCTCTGATCTTCTTCGCCCAAGCAGTCTTATCCTTCAGAGGAATCGCGACCCGTCAGATGCTCGTGAGGAGCATCGGCATTATTCTCGCCCTCGTCTCATCGGTGGCTATTTTGAGTATCTATTCGGAGTACGTGAGGCTCTTTGGAATTGATTTTTATCTTTCAGGAATAACCGGTTACGTTCTGGGGAAAAACCTCGTAAAAGCCGTTTTCGGCCGTGTGGGGGGGAGCATTGTGCTCTTTTCGCTCTTCGTCATTTTCTTGATGATGTCCACGGGAATAACGATTGGCGACATACGGGCGTTCATCAACAGGAAGAAAGAGAAAAGGAAAAAAGTGAGAGAAAAGATCAAGGAGGACGCCTCACTCAGAAGCCTGACCAGGAAGGGCATCGTGTTTAGCGACGAAGCCGATGATATAGAGGAGGTAAAAATTGTTCGGGGAACGGGAGAAGGCTTGGACAGGAAAAAGGGCGTCAAGACCTTCGTCAGCTCCGAGCATTCGGATTTTACCCTCCCTTCAAGGAGCCTCCTCGATGACCCTCCGGTGGATAGAGTTATTCCGGACGAGGATGACCTGAAGGATAATGTCAGGGTCCTCATAAAGGAACTCAGGCAGTTCGGGGTCGACGGCGAAATAACGTCGGTGATGGCGGGCCCGATGGTTACACTCTACGAGTTCAAGCCGGCACCGGGAGAAAAACTGAACCGGATCGTGAAACTCTCGGAAGACCTGGCCTTGTCCCTCAAGGCGGAAAGCCTGAGAATCATAAAAAATATTCCCGGCAAGGGTGTAATGGGGATCGAGGTCCCCAACAAAAAGAGGGAGCAGGTATACATCAAAGAGATGCTGCAGAGCGATGAATACCTTTCTTCCCGGCTACCCCTAACCATCTCAGTGGGAATGGATATTCTCGGCAGGCCCATCGTGACAGATCTGTCCAAGATGCCGCACCTTCTTATTGCCGGTACGACGGGTTCCGGCAAAAGTGTCTCTTTGAATGCGATGATACTTTCCCTCCTATACAGAACGACGCCCGATGAACTGAGATTGATTCTCGTTGACCCAAAGATGCTCGAGTTTAATCCCTACGACGGGATACCGAACCTCCTTCACCCCGTGGTTACCCAGCCAAGAGATGCCGCAAAAGTCCTACGCTGGGCGGTGGCAGAAATGGAGGGGAGATACCGGTTGATGATGGAAAACGGGGTAAGAAACATCGATTCTTACAACAAAATGGTGCGCAAGAGAAGATCGAGCGGCAAAAATGATGACGAGCCATCTCTGCTTCCCTTTATCGTTATCGTGATAGATGAGCTGTCGGATTTAATGCTCAGTTCCGCAAGAGAGGTTGAGGAGGCAATTACGAGGCTCTCGCAAATGGCGCGGGCATCTGGGATCCACCTCATAGTTGCGACACAGAGGCCTTCCGTCGATGTTGTGACGGGCGTGATCAAGGCCAATTTCCCCTGCAGGATTTCTTTCAAAATGTCATCGAGATACGACTCCTACACGATTCTCAGTCAGTACGGGGCTGAGTTTCTCCTCGGCCAGGGGGACATGCTTTTTTTGCGCCCGGGTCCGGAGGGCCTCATCAGAGTTCACGCCCCGTACGTTTCCGAAGATGAGATTAAGAAGGTGGTCTCCTTTTTGAAAAAACAGGGGAAGGTGGCATACGATGAATCGGTCGTCGATGGGGATATCGATGATCTCGGTGGCATTGTCGAGTTCTCCGACGAAAAATATGAGGAGGCGGTCAGGATAGTCGTTGAGACGAGAAAGGCTTCCATATCCTTCCTGCAGAGAAAACTTGGGATAGGATTCAACAGGGCTGCGCGACTTATTGAGAGGATGGAAGAAGAGGGTATCGTAACACCCGTCGGACCGGGAGGAAAAGGAAGGGAAGTCAGGATACGGGAAACATGAGGATGCGTTTTTTTAGAAACCATTATTTATCAGGTGTTGTCCTGATTGCCCTATGCGTTATCAATATCACGGTAGTTACAGAGGCAGGACATCCCGAAGATGAGGTGATCGATGAGATCGAGGAAGGATACGATATTGTTTCCTCCGTTTCGGGTACATTCGAACAGGTCATGCCTCTTCAGGGGATGGGTATCACCAGAGAAGCCAGTGGGTTATTCTATATACAGAAACCCGGCAAGAGCAGGTGGGAGTATCTGGATCCCGTAAAACAGGTATTCATCGTTGATGGGGAAAATCTCTTTTACAAGAAAGAAAAAGAGGAAGGTTACAGGCGTAGCAGAATAGATGGGCAGCTTGTGGGCATATTCAACGTTCTTCTCGGAGGAGAGGGTGATTTCCGTGAGCTTTTCACCTACTCTCGTGTTAAAATTGACGGGAAAAATTACGCGGAGGTTGAGCTGATCCCTCAGGGCAAATTCAGGCGGGATGTCAAAAGAGTGGTATTGACCTGGAACAGAAAGAGCAAGCTCATCGAAGAGCTCACGATATTTTCTCTGACGGGTGCCTCGAATACCCTGTCATTTAAAAATGTAGAAGTGAATTCGCCAATCCCGCCTTCCCTGTTCATCACACAGTAAAAGGAGTTCCGTGAGTGCAAATGTGAAAGACACCTATCGTGTCGGCTTTGTACATCTGGGCTGTGCGAAAAACATGGTAGACACCGAGATCATGGAAACACTCCTTTCCCGGAGCGGTTTCCAGCTTCGGCAAAGGGGCTTCCTCGATGCTGTAATCGTGAATACATGTGGCTTTATCGGGGATGCAAAAGAGGAGTCCCTCGAAGAAATTTTTAGGGTCGTTGGTCTGAAAAAGGCAGGACGGGTGGGAAAAATTCTCGTGGGAGGGTGTCTTTCCCAGAGGTATCTGACCGATCTCGTAAGGGAGATACCGGAGGTCGATAGGTTTTTCGGGTTGGGAGATGTGGCCGGGATAGACGAGATTCTGATCGATGTCATTGAGGATAAACCGCTCCGAATTCCCCCAGGCGGGACATCGGATTTGGAAGACGCGTATCTTTTACGTCTGAAACGGAATAAAACCGGCTGGACCTATCTGAAAATTTCCGATGGTTGTTCGAATAACTGCGTCTATTGTACCATTCCCAGCATCAGGGGACCCCTGAAGAGCAGGGATTTGCAGCGAGTGAAATCGGAATTTCAGGCTATAGTCGAAAAGGGGATAAAAGAGGTCAACGTGATCGGGCAGGATATCGGTTCATATGGGAGGGACCGCGAAGGCTCCATAGGCTTAGAGGGTTTGCTCGAGGAATTGGCTCCCCTCGTTGCTGGAGATATCTGGCTAAGATTGCTCTACCTCCACCCGGAAAATGTGACGGAACGCCTTGCGCGGATAATGAGAGAGAGCCCCTTCATAGTAAATTATCTCGATATCCCGGTGCAACACGCAAGTGACAGGATACTTGCGAAAATGAACCGGAGATACACGAGAGGGTATCTTTATGATCTCTTTTCCATGCTCCGGCAAGTCCTGGACGACATCGTTTTGCGAACGACAGTCATGGTTGGTTTCCCCGGGGAACGGCGGGTGGATTTTGAGTATCTCCAGAGTTTCTTGGAGGATGTAAGGTTCGACCGGCTCGGAGGGTTTATCTATTCAAGGGAGGAAAACACGCCCGCATGGAACATGGGCCGGAGGGTGAAAAGAGATACGGCGGTTTTACGACTCGAAGAGATTCTCACAGTTCAATCACAGATATCGCTTGAAAAAAACCGCCTCTTGCAGGGGAAAAAGGTAAAGGTCCTCGTCGAGGAAGCGCACAGAACCGAAGGAAGGCTCACCGGCAGGTATTACGGACAGGCACCTGAGGTCGATGGAGTCGTTTCGGCTAAATATTGCAATCCTGTCAAGAGAGGAGATTTCGTTCCGGTTAAAATCAGTCACTACGATCACTATGACCTTTTCGGTGAGGTTGCCGCTGAAAAAACGATTGACTTTTAACTTGGAAAGTGTATATTTTTTGAAATTTGCGATAAATATCCAGGAGGAACTTCATGAAGTCAATAAAGGGAGTCCTCATAAAGATGCGGGACGATCTTATTAGAGATATAACGCGAAGGCTCAAAGAGACGAGCAAAAATATAAACGAAGACATCGGGGATGACATCGACTCCTGCTTTCAAGAGAGAGCAAGGGAGTTCGATCTCCTCCTCTCCAAACGGGAGAAGGAGAAACTCCGTTTAATAGAAGAGGCACTGGATAAATTCGAGGAAGGAACCTACGGAACCTGTGAGGAGTGCGGAGGAAAGATACCGAAGGGGCGCCTGAAGGCTATGCCGTTTGCTCTCTACTGCGTCGACTGCAAGGAAATGATCGAAAAGGAGGAAAAGTCCCGGACAGAGGAACCGGAAGAAACCCTGAGAAAGATCTCCCTGATCGATTACGAAGAAGAAGATTAACCGTATTTTCGTTGTTTCTCAAAGAGCGTAATCCCTCCCCTTTTCCGAAATCGACTGGCGAACCGCCTTTTATTCCTTCATGCAATTCGGAATCTGGGTTTCCGTTTCTCGCGCATATTTGGAATATTTCTTACGAATTATCGAACCACGGGAGCTCAAACAAACCTGCTCGTTGCGATTACCTCGATCCCTTATTGATTTTCTGATACCTGTTGACGGCGTTTATGTGCTCCCTCAAAGTGCGTGAGAAGTGATGTGAGCCGTCGTTTTTCGATACGAAATAGAGATAATTTGTATCTGCCGGGTATAGTGCCGCTATGATGGATGCTCGGCCGGGATTGGAGATTGGTCCGGGGGGAAGCCCGTTTATCACATAAGTATTAAATTCATTGAAGCGATTTAGATCTTTTTTCGTGAGCCTACCGTTCCACTTTTTGAAACCGTATATAACCGTCGGGTCCATCTGGAGGCGCATATTTTTTTTGAGCCGCTGGTAGATTATGGCGGCGATTATCGGTTTTTCACTGTCCAGGGACGTCTCTTTTTCGATTATTGAAGCTATGGTGATAACCTCATCCATGGTCAGGCCCAGCTCTTTTCTCCTCTCATCCATTTCGCTTGAATATTCTCTGTTAAAGTGGTTGGTCATCATGTTGATGATCGCTTTTTCATCCATATTTCGGGTGAAGACGTAGGTATCGGGAAATAGATATCCCTCCAGGGCCCGGGATTCGATACCGTAGGTTTTTGCCACTTCTCTAGACCCGGCCATGGCGAGAAATCTCTCTCCCTCCGCTATTTTATAATCGTCAAGGAGCGAGCTTATGTTATAGATGTTACTCCCTTCAGGAATCGTGATGTAGTATTTTGTAACAAGTCCCTTCACGAGTTTATTGAGAACGTAGAGCGGTTTCTGGGGTGTTGGGATCACATATTCGCCGGCCTTTATATTTCTCGTGTTGAAGGTCAGGTATGCAAGAAGGTTGAAAAAGGTTTTGGAGCTTATAATGCCATCCTTGTGGAGCGTATCGACGACTGACCTGAAGGAAGTTCCTTTCTCGATGTATATTTTCTTCGCCTGAAAATTGTTCGATGAGGGCGTGCTGTAGAGGTAGACGACGAATAAAATGGAGGTGATGGCCACGTACAGGCACAGAGATATCAGAAACAGTTCGGCGACTTTTCTCAAAACTGTCCTCTCCAGGATCGTTTTTTCAACTATCTCTCGATTCAGCATCCAGGTAACTCTGGAGAATGATGGTTGCCGCGAGCTGGTCGATAACCTCTTTTCTCCTCTTTCGCCTCACGTTGTTCCTGATCATCTCTCTTTCAGCAAAAACCGTCGACAGGCGTTCATCCCAGGTATCTATATCCACCTCTGTCAGGGCCGAACCGAGTTTTTCGCTAAAACGTTGCACCTCCAGGGCACTCTGCCCCACCTGGCCTGACAGTGTCAATGGCAACCCCACAACAATTTTTTTTACATCGTACATATCGATAATCTGTCGAATTTTTTCAATATCGAGATCGTCGTTCTTTCTCTCTATTACGGAGAGCGGCTGCGCGATCGTTCCTGTTGGATCCGAAATGGCGATGCCTAACTTTTCCTTCCCGAAGTCGATGCAGAGCCGCCTTCCTTTTCTTTTTTCCTCCATACTTAAAAAGTTTATGGTACTACCCGGGGAAAAGTCAACGCGAGGGAATCAATATCCAATGGGAAGGGGAAAGTGGTTTTCCGTCGGTATTTCAGGGAGGGTCGAAAGCCCTATATTCTTGACATTTGTGGCGTAAATTGTTTCAAATATCCCAATGATTGCAAAAAACAGATCATGGCAGTCGATAGAGGGAGTAAGAATCGGAAAGGCCGTTTCCGCAAACGGGCTCACGGGGACCTCGGTTATGATTTTCCCCGATGGGGCGGTTGCTTCCGCAGAGGTACGGGGTTTTGCAACGGGAACCCGGCAGATGGATTCCCTCTCGCTGACCCACACGGTGGAAAAAGCCTACGCCCTGGTTGTTTCTGGCGGGTCCGTATTTGGCCTCGATGCGGCATCGGCGGTTGCACGTGAGTTGAACCTGAAAAACATCGGGCTTTTCACGGGTATTACCAGCATCCCCGTGGTTCCAACAGCCGTGATATATGACCTGTCATTCCCGGAAAATGTAGGAACCAATTACGGAGAGTTGGGGAAAAAAGCCATTGACGATGCTTTCTCAACGGCTGTCGGGGAGGAGGGGGGTGGTGCCGGTGCCGGTGCATCGGTTGGCAAAATTCTCGGCATAGAGCGGGCGACGAAAACTTCCAAAGGACTTGCCGCTCGATCGGTGAAGGAAGGATATCATGTTGGTGCCATGGTGGTTCTCAATGCCTTTGGAGATGTATACGACAAAAAGGGTGGCATAGTTGCAGGTGTCAGGCGCATGGACGGGAAGGGATTCGATAATTCAAGGAAGCTGTTCATGGAGGGGCACACGAGGAAACCCTTTGGCGTTATGGACAGTACCACCGTGTCGGCTGTGGTGACGGACGCAGATCTCGGAAAGAAGGAACTTTTCATCGTTGCTTCTCAAATCAACAACTTTCTCGCGTCACATATACGGCCTTACGGCTCCATTTTCGACGGAGATATCGTATTTTCTCTCTCCACGGGGAAAAGGGGAAAGGTGGATAATCTCTTGAAATTTATTGTTATGGCGGAAGAGGTGGTTTATGAATCTCTGATGGTGGCCGTTTTTTCCGCAAAATCCTCAGGCGGTTTGCCCTGTGCAAGGGAAATATTGGGAGAAGGAGGAGAAATTGGAAGAGATTGAAAGGATACTGAACATCCTCATTCAAGATGAGGTCGCTCCCGTGAAAGATGAGGCGGTTAAATCCCTCGGCAAGTTCTCTGCGAGAAGGAGATTTCCTGAGTTTATGGGGGTACTTACTTCCGGAAAACCTGAAGACCGGATGAGGGTTGTTTACGCTGCAGAGGAGATGGGAGGAGATGAGGGTCTCAAGCTTCTCATGCAAGCCGTTGAAGACAGCGCCGATGATGTGAGAGGCGCAGCGATAAGGATTCTCGAGAATTACCCCCGGGCAGAGGTGTTGAAGACTCTCGTGGATCGGCTTCCCCAAGAAAAGGGCTTCGTTCTGGGAAACCTGATAAGCGTTCTGGGCCGGTCCGGGAGAAAGGAGCTCGCCCCCATTCTGACACGGTTCATAAGTCACCCTGACACGGAGATACAGGCAAGAACGATCGAAGCTCTCGGCCATATAGGAACTGCAGAGGACCTGAAAGAGATAATCGGAAAAGCTGTTTCAGAGAGTCCGTCAGTTCGCAAGGCAGTGGCATTTGCACTCGGAGCTATCTCCTTAAGCCACGGATCTTGAAGGGTTTGCGTTCTCAAGGAGGGGGTTGACGGTGGTGACGATGCTCCTGTTGAACTTCCCCGTTTTCGGGTCTTTTTCTATAAGGTCTATGTGAACGGGAAAGTCCAGATTCCTGCCTTCTGCGTCGGTGAGCACGATTACCTTCGGTCGAGCCGAATCCTCAGTGTTTTGGGCTGATACGACGGCCACCTCGTCTGTATCGAGCTTCACCATCGTACCGATCGGGTAAATACCGAGAATTTTTATCAGGACCTTGATCATCGCCGGGTCCAGAGACTTGCCCGCCATTTTTGTCATCACTTCCAGGGATTCTTTCGGGGTTCTCGGTTTCTGATATGTTCTGAGCGTTGAGAGGGCGTCGTAACAGTCTGCAATGCTCACGATCTGGCTGTACGGTTCCATTTTGTATCCGGGCTCGATTTTGGGATATCCGGAGAGATCGAAACCCATGTGGTGTTCCCGTACGATCTTGCCGGAAACGGGGTTTATGAACTCCATTTCGATCAATATCCTGTGTCCTTCGTCGGGATGTTTCTTGATCTCTTCAAATTCCTCAAGTGTCAGGGTCGATGGTTTTCTGATGAGGTCGAGAGCGACCTGGGTCTTCCCTACGTCGTGGAGGAGTCCCGCGACCCCTATGTCGATCTTTTCGCTTTCAGATAGGGAGAGGGATTCAGCGATAGTGAGTGAGATAACCCCGACGTTAACGGAATGGGTGTAGGTATATTCATCGTAGTTCTTTATCATCGTGAGGGCAAGCATGGCATCCTGATTTTTCTTGAGCATGCCCGACATGTCCTGGACCACTTTTCTCGATTCACTTCCCGAGGGAATTTTACCGAGGCGGATGTCGTTCATTGCCGCCGTAACCGCCGAAATTGCGTTCTCGTAAATTTCCTTCGCTGCGGAGAGATCATCCGGTTCCTTGTCTTTCTCGACGGTGACGACCACGATCTTTTTAATATCCTCGATCTGGAAAAGGTTTCTCACCTTCTGCTCGCTTAATATGCTCCCGCGATTTGCGTGAAGTATCGATATGAAGCTCTCCAGTTCGCTTTTTTTCAATCCCCGGTGGAAGACAAGTGCCTCGATGCCGCATTCTCCGAGAGATTTGATGAATAGTTCTAAAGAAGAGGTGAGTTGAAACAGGGGAGTTCCTTCGAAAACGAGCGTTTCGTCCACGATGGCCAGCGCGAGTTCATTGAGTGATTCGAGCAGGGAAGTTATGAGATCGTAAGCTTGAGCTATAGTTTTTTGCACGAGAGGATGGTTTTCGGGGTAAAGGCCAAGGTTTTTGAGGGCGCCCCCCAGAGCTTTCGTTATTTCCTTTATCTGTGCCTCAAGCTCCATCCTTTCCATGGTCCATCCTCTCGAGAATTTTGGCTGCCTCCTTCCTACATATGCTATCGGAACCTTTGGTCAAATTTTCAAGTGCTTCATGTGCTTTTTCGGATTTTATTTTTCCGATGCCCTGGACGGCAAACATTTTGAGCTCCTTCAATCTCCTTGGCTTGAACAGCGGGTTGTACAGGGCGATGCTCTGTAATACAACTACCGCATTCTCGGTTCCGATGTTTTTCAGCGAATCGATAATCTCCTTCGAGATCCTGTAGTCAGGATAGACGAACTTTCTCCTTCCGAACCTCTCTTTGAGGATTTGTATGGCCGAATCGTCTTTTTTCGTTCCCAAGGCTGCCACAGAAATAGTCGCTATGTTTTCGTCGGCATCGAAACAGCATTGACCAAGAGCCGTAATCGATATGGGGCTCTGGATTTTTGAAAGCGCTTTGATCGCCTCTTTCTTAACCCGCGGGTCGGGGTTCTTGAGCGTGTTTGCTATGTGCTGGGCAACCTCCTCTTTCCCAATTCCTCCCAGAATGGTGATCATGTTTCTGATGACGTACCATCTCGTGTCATCGAGGAACTTTACGATATACGGGATGGCAGGGTCCCCTATCTTGGTAACCAGATCAACCATCGCTTTCCGGACGATGAGGTTCTTTTCATCAGTGAGCGCTGCAAGAATTTTTACCACGCCCGCTTCCCCTATAATGAGCAGGACGGTCTGGGCTTCCACCCTCTCCTGAAGCGATTTGCTCCCGAATTTTTTCACGTAAAGGTCGATAATATCCTCATCGACGAGCTCTTTGATACCCGTGATGGCGAGATCTTTGATTTCTTCGTTCCCACCGGGAGGATACTCCGTGTGGTTGGAAAAGATCTTGATGGCCTTTTCGGCTTGGAGCAGTCGCTCCTTACGTGTCAGCTCATCGATTTTTTTCAAAATCTGCTGAAGAGTATCTCTGTATTCTCCCGATTCAGCCGTTTGCGCCAGTTTGGACAGGAGCGTGTCGATATCGTCTTCCTCAATTTTCATCTCCTTATCAATGGGCACTTTTTCAAAAATGATATGTTCATTTTCCTGTGGTGCCGGCTCCTTCTCCTTCTTGAGCTCCTCCATCAATTTTTCATAATCAACCCTGTTTATCCAGATTTTTGAAATTCTCATTCCTATGAGGATCCTCTCAAGCCCGCCCTTATTCATAATCTCGTCGGGATCGAGAGAAATAGCTTGCAAAAAATCCCTCATCTCATCAAGTGTTACACCGGGTAGGAGGATGAGTTTGTTGGTTCTGCGAACGAAGAGTGCATTTCGAAAATCCGAGATGGCATCATGCTTTTCGGGAAGTTTTGTTTCACCGACGGTAAGGCTCGGTTTGCTCACGGAAATTTCGATTCCCCCGTCAGGGGGGGGGACATCATCTATCGACTGGCAGATTTTCTGTAATATTTTTATCAGCGAGGGATGGCTTTCCGGATAGAAAGAAACTGCTTTCATCCCCTTCGCCATTTCCGTTACTGCTTTTGTAATCTTGTCGATGTAGGATTCCCTGTTATCGTCTTTCAAGCCTGCCCCTGACCTATGCGTATTATTCTTTTAAGCGATATTCTATTTTTATAATTCTTTGAAAGTCAATAATTTATAATTGACTTTGGCAACCCTTGAAGGAAATACTTACCACTGAGCGGCATTTGGCGACCCGGAAACCGACTCACGGGGTCATTCTGTGATCGATGGGAAAAAAGGAACGTTTTTACGCATATCCGAAATGGTGGCGAGAGGGTTCTACACGGGAAATATCCCTCTCGTACCGGGAACTTTCGGTACGGCTGTCGGTTTTGCCATATGGATCTTTGTTTCCGGTTCCTTCCTTTATTGGGCCCTTTTTGCGATATTGTGGACAATTTCCGTCCCCGGGGTCAAGGCGGTTATTGAAGAATCGGGCTCAAAAGACCCTCCTGCCGTCGTCGTGGATGAAATACTGGGCTTCCTGCTCGCCTCGGGGCTTTTCGAAAGAAGTTTTCAGGCAGGTTTGAGCCTGTTTGTCCTTTTCAGAATTTTTGATATCTTAAAACCATGGCCGGCGTCATGGGCCAACAGGGGGGAAGGGCTCCTGTTTGTCTATCTGGATGACCTGGTCGCTGGTATGTATGCCGCCCTGGTCCACTACCTGTTTGTAGTAAAAGTTCTCGTCCCTGCCTGGGGGTAGATATGTGAACGCGATGAAGGTGAAATTCTTCTCAGCAGAAGGTGGGTTTGTGGAAAACACAAAACAGTTTTACAGAGCCAGGGGAGTTTTCCGCGATTATACAAATAAGAACTTTTATGAACATGTCTTCGAACTAGAAGTCGAGCAACGGGATCACAGGGATAATCTTATTCCCCCCTTTGGTGAACCACATTTTGTTGGCACAAAAGACCTGGGTCTCGAGGATTTCCTAAAACAGATTGCCGTTGAAAGAGGGGTTACACTGTCGGTCGCTGAGTCCTGCACCGGCGGTCTCGTTGCGCATAGAATCACCAATGTCCCGGGAAGTTCGAGTTATTTCGAGGGAGGGGTTGTTGCCTACAGCGACAGGATGAAAATTGCAATTCTGGGAGTTCGCAAGGATTCGATCAAAAATTATGGGTCTGTCAGCCCGCAGGTGGCGGAGGAGATGGCATGCGGTGTTGCCAGTGTAACCGGGTCGGATTTTGCCCTTTCGGTAACCGGGATAGCCGGACCTTTAGGAGGGACAAGGGAAAAACCGGTGGGAACGGTCTGGTTCGGTATCAGGACGCCAGGTGGTACGGAAAGAAAACGCCTGCTGTTTGAGGGCTCGAGAACGGACATCAAATTCAAGGTTTCATCTTTCGCAATTTTCGACTTGATGAAAAAAATCAGGTGTTTTAGTTGGAAATGAGAATGTTCACCGGAATATCCCTCCCTCTTGAGGTCCGGGAGGAAATTGATGCTCTCGTCGTCCGCATGAGCGCTCTCTTCAAAGGGATCAAATGGGTGGAGGTGGACAATTTACACATAACTTTGCGGTTTCTCGGTGAGGTGGAAAAAGAAAGGGTCCCTGACCTGCGTGAAGGTCTGAAAAGTGCCGCCGTCGGCAAAAAGCCCTTTCTCATCTCCCTGGCCACCCTGGGAGCCTTTCCTTCATTGAGGTATCCACGGGTGTACTGGATCGGCGTTGACGAGGGGAAGGAGATGGTAAGATCTTTGCATGATGATATCAGCGACGAGCTGAAAAAAGTCGGCTTCGATCCGGAGGGGAAAAAGTTTCACCCCCACGTAACGATCGGGAGGGTCAGAAAACGCGCATCGGAGAACCGATTGTTGCCCGAGAGAACCCACATCGGTGCGTTCACGGCGAAAGATTTCTGCCTTTTCAAAAGTACCATTACAAAGAAAGGACCCATATACGATATAATCGAGAAAATAGAATTTAAGGAATAAAGCATTCATCAAACAGCGTCTTGTTACCGATATTAAATATATGCTGGAGGTAGTCATGGAGTCCAATAAGAAAAAAGCTCTCGATATAGCCCTTTCGTCCATTGAGAAACAATATGGAAAGGGTTCAATCATGCGGCTAGGGGAGCGCGTCAGCGTTCCGGACGTTCCGGTGATCCCCACCGGCTCCATTTCTCTTGATTTAGCACTCGGCATCGGGGGTATTCCCCGGGGAAGGATCACGGAGATTTTCGGTCCCGAAATGTCGGGAAAGACGACGCTCGCTCTCCACATTTTGGCGGAATCACAGAAAATGTCGGGCGTCACCGCTTTCGTCGATGCCGAACATGCCCTCGATGTGCGCTATGCGTCGAAACTGGGTGTCAATACAGATGATCTTATCATTTCCCAGCCCGACTCAGGGGAACAGGCCCTCGATATTGTCGAGACGCTGGTTCGGAGCGGGGCGCTTGATCTGATCGTCATCGATTCAGTGGCGGCGCTCGTGCCGAGAGCCGAACTCGAAGGGGAGATGGGTGACGCGCACATGGGCCTCCAGGCAAGACTCATGTCCCAGGCGCTGCGGAAACTTACGGCAACAATAAGTAAGTCCAACACCTCCGTGGTGTTTATCAACCAGACGAGGATGAAAATAGGGGTAATGTTCGGAAATCCCGAGACCACGACGGGAGGCATGGCCCTCAAGTTTTATTCGTCACTGAGGATAGACATCCGGAGAATAGCACAGATCAAGGTGGGCAACGAGGTGATCGGAAACAGGACTCGGGCGAAGATCGTAAAAAACAAGCTCGCTCCTCCTTTCAGGGATGTGGAGTTCGACATACTCTACGGTGAAGGTATTTCCAAGGAGGGAGACCTGGTTGATCTGGCCACCAATTTGGGAATAGTGGAGAAGAGCGGATCCTGGTATTCTTTCAAGGACGAGAAAGTGGGGCAGGGCAGGGAAAACGTGCGCCTGTTCCTTCAGCAAAATAAGGATGTGAGCGATAGCATAGAGAGGGAAGTGAGGGAGAAAACGGGGTTGAAGGCGTTGAAAGGGGAGGAGAAAAACCAAGAGCAGGGAGATTGAAGATGTCCCTTAATTTGAATGAAATATTACAGGTTGCCGTTAAAAACGGCGCATCGGATGTTCACCTTAAAGTGGGGCTACCCCCAGTACTCAGAGTTAACGGGAGGCTCGTTCCCCTGAAAGTGGACTATCGGTTGAAACGCGAAGATCTCATGGCCATCACGAATATGGTTCTGAGCGATGCCCAGAAGGAAAAGTTTAGGGACGCGCGAGAACTCGACGTGGCCTATAGCGTCTCCGGGCTCGGTCGTTTCAGGACCAATATATTCATGCAGCGGGGTACGCTCGGCATCGCCCTGCGGGTTGTCCCCGGGGGCGTCCTCTCCTTCGAGGAGTTAAACCTTCCGGAAGTTCTCGAAAAAGTTGCCATGGAGGCAAGAGGCCTTATCCTTTGTACCGGAACCACGGGGAGCGGCAAATCGACGACACTTGCTTCGATCATAGAATATATCAACAATCACAGGACATGCCATATCATCACCATCGAAGACCCGATCGAGTTTCTCCTCAAGGATAAAAAGAGCATTATCACACAACGGGAGGTGGAAGTTGACACCCCCTCGTTCGCAGCGGCCCTGAAGAGCGCCCTCAGACAGGATCCCGACGTGATACTCCTGGGAGAGATGAGGGACTACGAGACCATTGAAACTGCTCTTATTGCTGCCGAAACGGGACATCTCGTTCTCAGCACCCTTCACACGCTGGATGCGGCAGAGACCATCAACCGCATAATTACCGTTTTTCCTCCCTATCAGCAGAAACAGATACGCCTGCAGCTCTCAACGATCCTCAAATCAGTCATATCGCAGCGCCTGGTGATGAGAGCTGATGGTGAAGGTAGGGTGCCGGCAGTGGAAATACTTCTGAACACTGCAAGGGTCAGGGAATATATCGAGGACAAAGAGAAGACGAAAAAGATACGGGATGCGATAGCCGAGGGCTTCGTATCCTACGGGATGCAGACCTTCGACCAGTCCCTCATGAGTCTCTACAAAAGTCAACTGATTAGCCTCGATGAGGCGATGAGGCAGGCAAGCAACCCTGACGACTTTGCCCTACGCGTCAAGGGTGTGACGAGCAGTTCCGACCTCACATGGGATGAGTTTGAAAGGGCAGGAGGAGATGAGGAAGACGGTCTGTGAAAAAGGGTGACGGTGATTGTTTCAGGGAATCTCTCAGGATAGTGTCCAGGCGGCAATATTCTGTGTTGGAGGTGCGTGAGAAACTTCTGAAGAAGGGTTTTGGCGAGGGACCTGTCGGGGAATCGGTAAGCAAACTGGAGGATTACGGATACCTCGACGATAGGGAACTGGCGAAATCGATCGTCTATAGCAAGTTCCATTCAGCAGGGTACGGGAGAAGAAAAATCCGTCAATATCTCAGGAGAAGGAAAATCCCTGAGAATATAATAGATAGTGAACTGGAAGAGTCCGTTTCCCGGAGGGAGGCAATCGAGAGAGGGGTAGCGCTCCTGGGAAGAAAACAGCAGCGGGCTGAAAAAAAACTCATGTCGGAGAAGGGAAGGGTTTTGCGGTTCCTCGCGGGGAGGGGGTTTGAACTCGGCGAGTGTATCGATATAATTTCTGCATACGAGAAAATGAAGAGGAAAGAAAATGACGGGGAAGGAAGTTAGAGAGAGGTTCTTGAAATACTTCGAGAAACACGAGCATAAGATACTTTCCAGCTCATCGCTCGTCCCTGCAAAGGACCCCTCTTTGCTCTTTACCAATGCCGGGATGGTCCAGTTCAAAGGGGCTTTTCTCGGTATTGAGAATGTGGGCACGAAGAGAGCAACCACCTCTCAAAAATGCCTCAGAGTCTCGGGAAAACACAACGACCTGGAAAATGTGGGTTACACGGCGAGGCATCACACGTTTTTTGAAATGCTGGGGAACTTTTCCTTCGGCGACTATTTTAAAAAGGAAGCCATATTTTTCGGCTGGGATTTTCTTGTGTATGACCTCGGTCTTGACCCATCCCGGCTCTACGTGTCCGTTTTCGAGGATGATGCAGAGGCCTACGTATTGTGGAACAAAGATATGGGTGTGCCCGAGGAGAGAATTTTTCGCTTCGGCGAGGAGGACAATTTTTGGGCTATGGGAGATACAGGTCCCTGCGGGCCCTGTTCTGAAATTATCTATGATCAGGGCGCAATTGCCGGCTGCGGTAAACCAACCTGCACCGTGGGCTGCGACTGTGACCGTTACCTCGAAATATGGAACCTGGTTTTCATGCAGTTTGACAGAGATGAGAAAGGAGCCTTGAACCCTCTCCCGAAACCGAGCATAGATACCGGCATGGGGCTCGAGCGGATAACTGCTGCGATGCAGGGGGTGAAGAGCAATTACGACACGGATTTCTTCACCGGCCTCATCGAGAAAATCGAGAAGATAGCAGGGATAGGCTATGGAAGGGATGAGACCGTTGATTCGGCGATGAGAGTCATTGCCGACCACGGCAGGGCAACGGCGTTTCTGATAGCAGATGGGGTTTTACCTTCCAACGAAGGGAGGGGCTATGTGCTTCGCAGGATTATGCGTAGAGCCCTCCGCCACGGGAAAAAGTTGGGATTTGAAAAGCCTTTCCTGCATGCCGTTGCCGCGCAGGTAGTCGAGGAGATGGGAGGGCAATATCCCGAACTCCCTTCGAACAGGGAGTTTATCCGAAAGGTGGTTGTCAATGAGGAAGAGCGCTTTCTTGCAACTCTTGACAGTGGGCTGAAGATTTTTGAGGAAGCGGCGAGAAAAAGCCTTGAAAGCGGAAAAAAGTTGTTTCACGGGAAGGTAGCGTTCAAGCTCTATGACACCTTCGGGTTTCCCCTGGACCTCACGCAAGATATATGCAGGGAACGTGGCTTGGAGGTCGACACTGCAGAGTTTGACACCGAGATGGAAAAGCAAAAAGAGAGGGCGAGGCAGGCCTGGAAGGGCGGGGATTATGTGTCGGAAATTTCAACCTATACGGATCTTCTCGAGCAGGGTTTTAAGACGGAATTTACCGGATATGATTTCACCTCCGACACCGGTGCAGTCGTGAGTATTGTCAGACAGAGAGAAAAGGTGGAACGGGCCGAATCCGGAGACGAGATCGATCTTGTGACGAACAGGACCCCTTTCTACGCGGAGAGCGGAGGACAGGCAGGTGACCGGGGAAAAGTGTGGTCGAAGGAGGGGGCCGTTGAGATAGAGGAAACGTTTTTTGTTGCCGAAAATATCATCGTGCACAGGGGAAAGGTGGTTTCCGGAAGCGTTGCCGTCGGTGACAGGGTAAACCTCGCTATCGAGGAAGAATTGCGCCAGAGAACTCAGGCAAATCATACTGCCACGCATATCCTTCAGGCTGCCCTGCGGGATATTCTCGGTGACCATGTGAGACAGGCGGGGTCGTACGTTGGTCCCGACAAGCTCCGGTTCGACTATACCCATTTCGACCAGGTCACACTGGAGCAGAAAAGAGAGATCGAGGAATTTGTAAACAGGGTGATACATCAGAGAAGGGATGTAACCTGGGAACTGCTTTCCTACGACCTCGCACTGGCGAATGGGGCTATGGCGCTTTTCGGAGAAAAGTATGGTGACATCGTAAGGATGGTTAAGATAGATGGCGTGAGCGCAGAGCTTTGCGGGGGCACGCATGCTACCAATACGGGCGATCTCGGCGTTTTCGTGCTCACTGAGGAGAGGGCTCTGGCTTCCGGCGTTCGAAGGATGGAGTCCCTGACCGGTATGGAGGCCTTCGCCTACCTGAATGATCTGCGCCGGATGCTTGAAAAAACATCCCACCTCCTCGCTGTGGCCCCCGAGGATGTTGACGCACGGGTGGAAAAGCTTCTCTCAGATATGAAAAGGCTCGAGAAGGAAAAAGAGGAGATCAGGAAAAAAGCGATGAAAGGAGACCTCCTGGGGGGAGAGTTGAAGGTGGAGGAATATTCGGGAGTTCCATTTGCCCACAGGTTTGTCGAAGAGGTGGAGGTGAAAATTCTGAGAGAGATGATGGACGAGCTGAAGGGAAAGCTGAAAAAAGGGGTCATTGTGCTGGGAACGAAGACAGAAGGAAAGTGCACCGTTCTCGTGGGAGTAACGAGGGATATCTCGGATCGCATCGACGCGAGAAAAATTGTGGATGAAATTTCTCGTGTTACCGGTGGATCGGGAGGTGGGAGAGCAGATCTCGCTCAGACGGGGTCAACAGATCCCCGCTTGCTGGAGACAGCAGTCGACACAACGAAGGATTATTTAAAAAATCTTTGAGAACCCAACAAATGCTGTCAGCTATCCTTGGCTATTGATTTCAGGTACAGGTGAGCAAGTTTGTTCGTCGGCTCAATTGTCAGTGATTTCTCCCAGAAGGCTTTCGCTTCTCCTGCGTTCCCCTCAATATAATGGATCAATCCTATGCCGAGAAGGGCCGGAACGTACGCCGGTTTCTCTTCAAGGATCTCATAAAGAGTCTGTTTTGCCTCCTCAAAGTCTCCTTTTTCTCTGAGAGCTGCGGCGTACTCCAGTTTTACGTCAAGGTAATCAGGGGCGATCTCGAGGGCTTTTTTGAAGTGAAAAACCGCCTGTTCGTATCTGTTGATAGAGATGGAAACCCTGCCGAGTTCTCTGTGAAGATTTACTATTCGTGGTTTGACGATGGTGTCGGGAATTAACTTCTTTTCGCCCGATAATGCAGTTATTGCCTTCTCGAATGCATCTTTTGCCTCTCGGTACTTTCCCATATCGTTGAGGGTTATCGAGAGGCCGAGCAGGGCTTCGACATACCCTTCATTTAAAATCAGGGCCTCTTTGAAAAAATATATAGCCCGGTTTATTTCCCCGAGTGAGTGGCAGGTGAGTCCGAGGGTGTAGTAGACGTCGGCATATTTTGCCCCCTTTTCGATGGCGCTCAGAAGGATTTTTTCCGCCCTTTTGTAATCCTTTTCCTCAAAAGATCTTTTCCCCAGCGTGACGAGGGTGTTTTTCTTCATTGGGTATCTCCTTCAATTTCTTCTCTGAGATTCGCTGTCTCCTCCCTGTCAGGATAATAATTCTCCATGAACTCCAGAAGTTTTCGCGCCTCCTCACTCTTATTTTCTGAAAGGTAGGTCTCGGCGAGCAAATTGACTATTTCGGGAGCTGTTTTCGTATCGGAGTATTTCTCGAATGCTACCTTCAATCGTTTTTCTGCACTCGGTAACTTTTTCAGCTTGATGTAGAACCGTGCAATCAGCACCTCATGTCTTGCGAGATCGTTCTTTAACTCTTTGATTCGTAGAATTGCTTTTTTTGCCTCGGGACTGCCTTCGTGCTTCTCGACAATTTGCGTGTATAGAGCTATTGCCCCCTCCGTGTTACTCTGGTCCCTCCCGGCTTTTTCCCTGTCCCGCTCCAAATTTCTTCCTTTGAGAAGGAGCGCCGCTGGCATGAGCTTGCTGTCTGGGTAGAGCCGCGTGAAGTCATCGAGAGCGACCTCGGCCTCGACGTTTTGCTCGTCGAGGTAATAGGCTCTGCCAATTTCAAAATAGGCGTTTTCAAGGAGCGGCGAAGAAGCATGATCGTTGATCATCTCTTTCAATATGGTTATCGCATCTATGTACTCTTCATCGGCGATCAAGCTCTCGGCGGCCTGGAAGACTTCCCTGTCACTCGATTTTTCTTTGATTTTTGCCCCTGAACAGCCAGAGAGAACCGCCAGGAATAGCATCCCGATAGGAATAATTAAGCTTTCTCGACTCATTGAATGATAACGTGTTCCGTTCAGTTTTACTCTCGATTATAGGGGAAATCAGCGCCACAAAAAAGAAAAAGTTGATTCCAGACAGAGTAAAATGGCCCCTAATTGCTGAGGCGTGGGTGGTCTTTTTCCCCGGAGAAAGGGTACCCCTCTCTTATTCTGAGAAGCGGATAATAAATCCCGGGACCAGACGCCTCTTTTTCGCTCCTGTCGCAAAAGGTTGTTTGTTACGGGTTTTTTACACTTGACACTCTTTGAACATCGTAATATAAGGTGGATTACATTTGTCAATCGTTTGATTAATTATGCCAAAGAAGAAGAAAAAAACCCGATCTCCCGAAGAAGTCAGGCAGAAGATAATGGTGGCTGCAGAGGAACTCTTCGCTGAAAAGGGGTTTGCAGCAACCTCCATCAGAGAGATAGCGGCGCGGGCAAGTGTGAACAGCGCAATGATCTATTATTACTTCGAGGATAAGCAGGGGCTCTACAGAAGCATAGTGGATTTCTGCTCAAATGAAACCTACCGGATGCTCCTCCGGGCGTTCAAAGGGAGGAGGGACCCTGCCGAACAGCTGAAAGAATTCTGTGTTGAATATGCCCGGGCACACTATCTGAACAGGGATATCGTCAAGATTATCCACAGAGAAATGGTTTCAAACGGTGAAGACCTGAGCGATTTCGTGAGAGTGTACTTCAGAAAAACCCTCGATACCGTGAAGGATATACTCGAGAGGGGCATTGACAATGGAAGGTTCAGAAATGTCGACATGGAATTGACAGCCGCCACCCTTTTCGGCCTCATACTCTTTATCTTTTTGACTGAGCCGGTGATAGTTTCCATGAGGAATATTTCGTCTCTCGATGAGGCAACGGTGATCGCTATTACAGAGGACCTCATAGATATATTTCTCGCCGGCATCATAAACAGGCATCCCGTTTAAAATAATCGATCGTTTAATAAAAGCCCATGTAGCGCTTGGATTGTGCCGAGACGCTTTTTCATCTTTCTTCCAACCGGTTTTTGTTTTATAAATCTTTTATGTGCGTTGGAGGGAGGTCCTTTTGAGGGGAATCATCCAGAGAGTTCTCGGGGCGAGGATTACCGTAAAGGAGGGCGAAGTTGCCAGAATAGGAAGAGGTATTCTGGTCTTTCTTGCCGTTGAGAGGGGTGATGGCGAAGAGGATGGAGAATATATGGCGCGGAAAATTGCGGGCCTTCGCATATTTCCTTCCGCAGATGGGAGCACGGAGAGCGATCGCTCCGTTTCCGAGTTAGATGCCGAGATTTGCATCGTGCCGCAGTTTACCCTGATGGGAGATGTAAGGAAGGGAAACAGGCCCTCCTACTCTGAGGCGGAAAAACCCGATATCGCAAGAGATCGTATCATGAGAGTCGTGGAAATCCTCAAAAGGAGCGGTCACTCGATTGTTGCTGGCTCTTTTCGAGAGCATATGCACGTGGAGATCGTCAATGATGGACCGTATACGGTTATACTGGATTCCCGGAAAAAATGACGGAGGATGGCTGAAGTGAAAATCGACGTTTTTTCAGGCCACGTGAGTGATGTCGCTGCCGACTTCCTGGTCGTGGGTCTGTTTGAAGGAGTAAAGAAAATCAGGGGAGCGACGAAAACAGTCGATGATATTCTCGGCGGGGTCATCACCGGGGCCATTCGAAAGCAGGAATTGAAGGGGAAATTTGGGGAGTGCATACCCTTCCCGACGGGAGGAAAGCTCAAATCCCAGAGGGTCCTCGTGATCGGCCTCGGCCAGAAGAAACATTTCTCCCTCGAAAAGATAAGGCACCTGACGCTTTTCCCAGTAAAAGAAGCGAAAAAATTGAGAAAGAGACATCTTGCCACTGTTATTCCGGGCGAAGATGAGAGCGGTTTTGCTTCGCTGGATGCCGCGCGTTTTTTGGCTTTGGGGTACCTGCTATCGGATTATGCTTACGACAGGTTCAAGGAGGAGAAAGCACACCGGTTAGGACTCCTGACAATTGTGGATAAGGACGCATCTTCGGAAAAAGAGATAAAAAAGGGTATCTTCGAAGCTCAGGGAATTGCATCGGGTGTAAACTACGCGCGTGACCTCGTCAACACGCCCCCCCTATATATGCGTCCCGATGATCTTGCAAAAGAAGCTGCGAAGCTCTCGAAGGGGAAGATTACGGTGAAAATCTACAGGGAGAGAGAGATAAAGAAAATGGGGATGAACGGCCTCTATGCCGTCGGCATGGGTTCGTCGGCTCCACCCCGGTTGATCGTCGCCACCTACCGCGGAGGAAAACAGAGGGAGAAACCTTTCGCTGTGGTAGGCAAAGGCGTGACCTTCGATACAGGAGGTATCTCCCTGAAAAAGTGGGAAGGCATGGAGAAGATGAAGTATGACATGGCCGGGGCGGCAGCTGCGCTGGGCACGCTCAAGGCCGTCTCGCAACTCGGACTGAAAAAGAACGTGATCGTTGTCGTCCCCGTCGCTGAGAACATGCCGTCGGGGACAGCATACCGGCCGGGAGACGTGATCACGATGATGTCGGGCAAGACGGTTGAAGTGTTGACAACGGATGCGGAAGGACGATTGATCCTCGGTGATGCGTTGCATTTTGCAACGAAAAAGGGCGGGGCCAGGGCTATCGTGGATATCGCTACTCTGACAGGTGCATGCGTCGTCGCCCTCGGGAGCATCCCTATGGGGTTGATGGGAAACAACAAAGGTCTCGTCGAGAAATTTGCAAAAGCCGCGGAGGCGAGCGGTGAGCGTGCCTGGGAGCTTCCCCTCTATGAGGAATATGGAGAGCAGATCAAGAGCGAAGTGGCCGACATCAAGAACCTTGGAGGCCCCGAGGCGGGTGCTATAACAGCGGGGTTTTTCCTGAGTCAATTTGTCGGTGATGTCCCGTGGGTGCATCTGGATATCGCCGGTGTTGCCTGGAAAGATAAAGAGAGACTCGGATACTCGCCCGGTGCCACCGGTGCAGGTGTCAGATTGATAACGCAGGTTCTCATGACGTATGATTAGAAAGGACTCATGATGACCATGAACGGAGATGGAGAAAACAAAAAGTTCGTCGCATGCCCCCACTGCACGATGCAGATGCCGGCAGACGTTGGTTCGTGTCCCCACTGCGAGCTTCCCGTCTTTTCAGAGGATCGCAGGAGCAAAGAGGGCCGAGACGATTTCCTTCGTCAAAAAGGGGATTGGAGGAAGGCGAGGAAGAGCCGTTTGCTCCTCCTTCTCCTGGTTCCCTGCCTCTTGATTGCGTACTACGGCGGAGCCGGCCTTTACAGAACATTTTTCGGGGTGAACGTTGTCATCCTTGAGAATCCCGACCTGCCGATAAGAGATGTTGAGATCGATATGGTGAGCAATAAGCGTGTATTGAGGGGAACGGTTTTGAACAACCTTACCGATGTTCCCGCGATCTCTCTAAAATCAATTGGTGTAAAGGCCGGTGTGGAGATGAAGGACGGGCAAGTTTATGTAAAGACCCTTTTTCCGATAGGCCCTTTGAACGAGCCGGGGGCGTTGCTCTTGGGTGATAGCGGTATTTTCGAGCTCCCCATCCCCAGCAATAATGTCAAGGCAGTGAGGCTCGGCGCAGAAATCATCGATCTGGCCGGGAAAAAAAGAATCTATGCGCCGGGTGACAGGAGCGAACCCAAATGAGGGGAGAGTTTAATCGCTGCCCGGGAAAATCTCGTCCGCAATAGTGGAGTGTTGGGTTTTTTCGCGATGTGCTGAACATATTTTTCGATATCGCGTGCCGTATCTATGTCGAAAAGCTCTTCCGTGAAACTGAAGGAGAGAGCTCCCTCTTCCAGTTTTGCAATGGTTGACTTCAGGACTCTGTCGGTTGACCAGGGTATTTGTTGAAAGGGGACGGAAGTGAAATCTCTCATTCCGATGAGGTAGTAGCCCCCGTCGTCGCAGGGACCGATTACAATATCTGTGCTCTCGAGCATGGCAACCGAACGGGTGATGATCGAAGGGGTCAGGAGGGGTATATCGGTGCCGATAATGATGAGAGGGTTTTTCGATTGCTCCCAGACGAGCTTTGCTGCATTCTCCATCTTTTCCCCTAGGTTTATTCCACTCTGTGGCAGGATGGATATGCCCATACCGCCATACCTGTCAAAGTAGGGGGAATTTTGAGGTTCAACGAAAAGGTACATTCCTGCTCCCTTCAGGGATATTACGATATCGATGGTATCGGAAAGCATCGCTTCGTACAGGTACGAGGCGAGCTGATGTGACAAAGGGGGACTCAGGCGTGTTTTAACCCTGCCGGGCGCCGGTTCTCTTGCCATAACAAGTATCGAGAAATGATCCACTTTGCCGACCTCTTGACCAGAGAGTTCTTAAACAGTGGTTTCTCAAATTATAAATGAAGTTTTCGGCCCCGAAAGGATAAATCTGTTGAAGATGACCGACGCGCGGGCGTCCCTTGCAGGGGGAACCGGGGAAAAAAGCGATTGAGATGAGGAAATTACCGGTTACACCAGGCGCGAGACCTTGGTGGGCTGAAGTGTTTTTGCGGTAAAATAAACTTGGTTGATTTTCCCTTTCTTATCATCTATGTTATATGATTTTAGTAACCAAGGGAGCTAGGTTATATGTCCGAAAATATTCTGAGATTGGGTTTGCCGAAAGGTTCGCTTCAGGAGTCCACGCTGAAGATATTCAGGAAAGCCGGATTCAATATATCCGTGGGCCCCAGAATCTACATCCCCGATATAGATGACCCGGAAATTACCGGTCTCTTGATAAGGGCCCAGGAGATGGCCCGCTACGTTCAGGATGGTATCCTGGATGTGGGGCTCACCGGCCGTGATTGGGTCCTCGAACAGGGTGCAAAGGTCAAGGAGATCTGCGAGCTCAACTACGCGAAGGGAGGGCTCCGGCCGGTTCGCTGGGTTGTTGCAGTTCCCGAAGATTCCAAGATAAGGTCACTGAGGGATCTGGAGGGAAAGAGGATCGCCACCGAACTCGTCAACTTCACAAAAAAATACTTTCGCGAGAAGGGGGTGAACGCCCTCATCGAGTTTTCCTGGGGCGCAACTGAAGTAAAGGCGCCTGTGCTGGCAGATGCCATCGTCGAGGTAACCGAAACGGGGTCCACCCTGAGAGCAAACAAATTGAAGATCATAGAAACGATTCTCGAGTCCAAGACGCTTCTCATTGCGAACAGGAAATCCCTGAAAGACCCCTGGAAGAAGAAAAAAATCGAGAAAATTGCCCTCCTTTTGACGGGCGCGCTCAATGCGCAAGAGATGGTGGGGTTGAAGATGAACGTGGAGAAAAAAGATCTCGATACCATTTTGAAAGTTCTTCCCTCGATGAAAAATCCCACCATATCTGCCCACACTGATGACCGGTGGGTCAGCCTCGAGGTTATCGTCGACGAGAGGACGGTGAGGGACCTGATCCCTGAACTGGTAGTGAAGGGCGCATCCGGCATTGTCGAATATCCCCTGAACAAGGTTATTCCTTGAAGGAAACCGAGCTCAAGATCAAAGACCATCTCGATTCCCTTTACGCAAAATACGGAAAGTCCTACCTTGAAACCGATCCCGTAGCGTTCGTCCACAGGTTCAGCGCAAAAGATGATATCGAAATCGTCGGGTTCCTCTGTGCCCTTCTCGCCTTTGGAAATGTTCCGCAGATCAAGAGGTCCCTGGAGGATTTGCTCTCGAGACTGGGGGATTGCCCGGCGGTGTTCGTGCGAAATTTCCGCATGGAGCAAAGGGTTGTCTTCGCTGGATTCAGACACCGTTTTGTGGGGGAAGACCAGATGACTGCCCTGGTCACGGTAGTGGGAAAGCTATTGCGCGATCGGGGCTCCATAAAAAATGCATTTACCGACTGTTATTCTCCCGGTGATTTGACTAGCAGCCTTTCCCGGTTCATAGAGAAGATGAAAAGGGCGGCGGGCGAAAGAGGGAAGCTCTTGAAGTTTATTCTCCCCGACCCGAAGGCAGGAAGCGCCTGCAAGAGACTCTTCCTCTTTCTCCGCTGGATGGTGAGGAGGGACGATGGGGTCGATTTCGGAATATTTGACACAGTGAGCCCGGCGGAGCTCATAATCCCCCTTGACACCCATATTGCCCGGATTTCAAATCTTTTTGGATTTACCAAGAAAAAAAGCAAGAGCCTGTCTACAGCCATCGAGATAACCGAACGACTCAAGAGATATGATCCCCAAGATCCCGTGAAATATGATTTTGCCTTGACGAGGATCGGGATTGTCGAAGGGTGCCTCGGTGTATACTCGCAAAGTGTCTGTTTTCTTTGTGAAGCCGGTTTGCTCTGCAAGATGTTACGAACAGAGAGCGACTAGTTTTCCCGCATCGGTCCTTTTTTTGTCAATTCTTTTCATGCCTGCAGCCCTGATCAATTTCAGCATTTCCTCCTCCGAATAGACCTTCCCTTTCAGGGTATTGACGAGCATATTTACAGAGAAAAGGGCGGCGTGGACGGGCTTGGTCCCCGATCTGTCTACTGTCATGTCATGAACCAGGAGTCGTCCGTTTTTGGTGAGCCAGCTTCTCAGGCGCGAAAAAAGCATGAGGCAGTCTTTTTCGCCCAGACTGTGGATAATGTTGGACAGTATCACCAGGTCGAATTCCATTCCGGGGTCGACTTTGAAAAAATCTCCTTCTATGAAACGAATTTTCTTCAACTCCTCTCTGTTTGTTTTCCTGATAATTTTTTTTGCCTCCCGAACCATTTCGGGGAGGTCGAGAACGTGCACGCTGTCAGATGAGGATGACTCCATGATGGAAAGGGCATACCTGCCCGTACATCCTCCCACGTCGAGGATCGAACAAACCGATGAATAGTCGAAAAGGAGCGAGATTTCTTTCGAAGAGGCGATACCCCCCTGGTGCATCGCGAGAGCGAAATTGTAGAGCGACCGCTTGTCTGTGAGGTAATTCTTGACGGCGAATCCCTCGGAGGGTCTCCCCGTTTTCATCACCGAGGTCAAGTTTCCCCATGCATTCCACAGGCCCATGTTGTGAAGGACAAACCCCGTTAAGGGTTCCCCACTCCCTTCCACAAGGTGATTCCTGGCAAAAGGGCTGTTTTGATAGGTGCCTCTATACTTCTTAATCAGTTCCAAGCCGGTGAGGGCGTTCAGCAGGATTTCGGTGCTTCTTTGATCGAGTCTGAGCCCCTCTGCAATCTTTTCCACCGTGCAGGCCTTTTTGTTCAAAAAATCGAATATGCCAGCCGATGTTGCAGCGAAGAGAATCTGGCTTTCCCAGTATCCACGTAATATGGTGTTGAATTTCTCCCTGTCCATCTTTTCCCCCCGCAATTTAAGCTTGATAAAATGACGTTTATTATTATAAGTTTATCTCATGTATACCTATCATAACTGATGAGGGTATGGCTATGAGAAAGAGACTCGGCGAGATTCTGATTGAGGCGGGACTTATAACCAACCAGGATCTCAACTACGCCCTCAAATCGCAGCGGCAGCTCGGTGGTACCGTTGGTGAAGCATTGGTTAGATTGGGATACGTGTCTGAAGAGCAGATCCTCCGTGCGCTATCCAAGCAACTTTCCCTCTCCCATGTGAATTTGAGTAAAATCTCCATTCCCGAGGATGTGCTCAAAGTGGTTTCTTATTCAACGGTAAAGGAGAGAAAGATTCTTCCCCTCGGGTATGAAGGCTCGAAACTGATTGTCGGGATGGTGGATCCGACCGACCTCGAAGTGCTCTCGCAGGTGGAATTTAAAACGGGAAAAGCGACGCAACCGGTAATCATATCATCCCACCAGTTTGGTGATGCCCTTCTCTTTTTCGAGGATCGTGGTTACGGAACGGTTCTTTTCGAACTGAGAGAGGATGTTGTCAAAAGAACGGAGGTAATCGGGAATGATGTAGACAGCTTTCTCTCTACCCTCGTTGAGTTAAAAGGGCAGGACCTTCACCTTTCGGCAGGCGCGATCCCGAGTCTCAGGGTAGACAACGAGTTGAGGAGGCTCAACTTTCCCGCCCTGACGCCTATTCAGATGGATAACATGATGTCCAAAATGCTTTCTTCGGAAAGGAAGAAGAGATTCGATGAGACATTCGAGCTAGATTTTGCCTATTCTCTCGATGGGGTGGGCAGGTTCAGGTGTAATCTCTACAAGCAGCGGGGGTCTTTGGCATTTATAGCCCGCCACGTAGTGGAAGAGGTTCCAGAAGCCGATGAATTGGGCCTCCCTGCCTTCATTCGTGACTATGCGCTGAAAATAAGCGGGCTCATCCTCATTGTGGGAGCGAACGGCCACGGAAAGTCAACAACCCTCGCTACCATGGTTGACATTATCAACAGGGAACGGAAGGCAAACATCATAACCATAGAAGATCCCATAGAGTTCACGCACAAGCACAAGAACTCGAACGTGAACCAGCGGGAGGTTGGGACCGACACAAAATCTTTCGCTGACGGGTTGAGACATGTCTTCAGGCAGAATCCGGATGTCATCGTTATCGGTGAACTGAGGGATTTCGAAAGTATTTCGATAGCGCTGAGTGCGGCAGAGACGGGCCACCTCGTAATGGGAACGCTCCACTCCAACAATGCCGTTTCCGCGGTGGACAGAATTATTGATATCTTCCCCCCGGGCCAACAGCAGCAGGTTCGGGCGCAGTTTGCAGACTGCATCGAGCTGGTTTTTTCACAGCGGCTCATAAAAAAAGCCGATGGCACGGGGAGGATCTTGGCCTGGGAGAAGATGGCAACCAGCCCGCGGGTTCGCAATGCGATTCGGGAAGGAAAGACACATAATATTCGGAACATGATGCAGACGAACCTGGAGGAGCTGGTGAGCATCGACTGGACAATCGCCGAACTCGTTGCCGCGGGAAGGATCCACTATGAGGAGGCGATCAAGTTTGCCGATAACCTGAATTATTTTAACGATCTCTTGAAATTAAGGGGTGTTTACCGGTGAGAGACAGGTTGGTCCAGATAAGAGGCCAAGCAGAGGCGAGAGAGAAATGGCACTTCTGGTGGTTCTACATCCTGAAGTGGCGCCCCTGTGGTTTCGATTCCCTTTCGTTATGATTCCGGAGCCACCGGGGGGAACACCCGGTGGTTTTCTTTCAATTAAGCTTGAAAGGTGGAGGAAGACATTGATAGGAAAAAAGGTAAGGCTCGAAAGAATAATCAATAGAAATACGGGGAAAACGGTTATCGTTCCCATGGATCATGGGCTCACCGCAGGCCCGATAGAAGGGCTGATCGACGTTTCGAAAGCCGCGAATCTTGTTGCCGAGGGGGGTGCCAACGCAGCTGTGGTTCACCGGGGCGGAGCGATGTTTGGCCACCGCGGTTACGGTAAGGATTTGGGTCTGATAATCCATCTGTCGGCATCGACGAACCTTGCTCCCGATGCGAATAAAAAGATCCTCGTTGCGACTGTGGAGGACGCCATCCGGTTGGGTGCCGACGCGGTATCCATACACATCAACCTCGGTGCCGATAACGAGGCTGAAATGTTATCCGATTTCGGGGTCATTTCTTCTTCGTGCCATTATTGGGGGATGCCGCTTTTGGCGATGATGTACACTCGGGGACCGAAAATATCGAACCAGTTCGATCAAAAATATGTAAAGCACGCCGCGAGGGTCGCTGCAGAGATGGGAGCGGATATCGTGAAGGTCCCCTATTCCGGTTCCGTTGAATCCTTCAGCGAAGTCGTTACTGGCTGCGCCATACCGGTAGTGATAGCGGGAGGAGAGAAGATGAGCAGCGATTTTGAAGTCCTGACGATGGTCGGGGAGGCAATATCAGCGGGGGCAACGGGCGTTTCCATCGGAAGAAACGTATTTCAGCACACATCTCCCACGAAAATGGTGAGGGCGATTTCCGATATTGTGCATAACGGGGCCGGCGTAGAAGAAGCCCTGTGTGTTCTTGAGTAGGGAGTGTGAGATGGAATTCTGGGTGAGGAGCATCCCCTACAAGAAAGAAATTATCACCTTCGCTCTGGAACGCGGAATATCGACCTTCTGGGTGCAGGACAAATCGGTTGGTGCCGTGAGGAGGCTGGGCAAAGTGAATGTCGTAGCAGAGTCTGGGGACGTGAAACCGGGTGTGGATTTTAAGGTCTGTGAGATAACGGAACGGGGAGAACTGGAGAGGCTGTACACCCTTCCCGATGAGCTGTTGATATACGTGGAGGCAAGGAAAGAAGAGATCATACCACTTGAAAACCTCGTGGCTCAGCGCAAGAAGGTCCTTGTTCCTGTCAGGGGGGAAGATGACCTTCGTGTCTTCTCGGGGGTTCTGGAAAAAGGCGTCTGGGGGGTCGTTTTCGATGTGGATTCGCCGGGGGAACTATCCTTCCTCCTGTCCCGTTTCGATGAATGGCAAATATCCCTCCAGTTGAAAAAAGCCGTGATTACGGAGGTTGACGTTCTCGGTCTCGGGGATAGAGTGTGCGTCGACACCTGCACCCTCATGACAGGACCGGTTGGTATGCTCGTGGGCAACTCCTCGAGAGGCTTATTCCTCGTCTCAGCCGAAAACGTCTCCTCTGAGTATGTTGATGAAAGACCTTTCAGAGTGAATGCCGGGGCAGTGCACATGTATACTCTCCTCCCATCGGGGAGGACCTGTTACCTTTCCGAAATCGAGGCGGGAAGCCAGGTCCTCACTGTGAGAAGCGATGGCGTTTCAGAAGTTGCGTGGGTGGGAAGGGCAAAGATCGAGAAAAGGCCCCTTCTCTTGATAAAAGGGGATGCGGGGGGAAAGGAGGTCTCTGCTGTTGTGCAGAACGCAGAAACAATAAGGCTGATTTCCCCCAAGGGAGAACAGATATCGGTATCGGAGATAAAGAGGGGCAAGGAAGTCCTGTGTTTTCTGGACGAGGGGGGAAGACACTTCGGGATGAAAATAGAGGAAACGATCAAAGAGAAGTGACCGCCCTTTCTGCAACGAATCCCCTTTGCATTATCGAACGGCTCTTTCGGACCCGCGCAGGTTCTCGGCGTTTGACAAATAGTTTTTCCATATCACATGTATAACTGATACAATAAATTTAGCAATTGTGGAGGAATATATGTTCGGATTAGGATTGCCGGAACTGCTGATCATTTTGGTCATCGTGGTGTTGATATTCGGAGCGGGAAAGCTTCCGCAAATCGGCGCGGGATTGGGCCAGGCAATAGGTAATTTCAAGAAAGCAATCAAAGATTCAAAGTCGATAGATGTCACTCCGAAAGAGGAAGAGAAGAAAAAAGAAGAGTAATAACCATTTACCAATTCCACAGAGCGACTCGCAATACTCTTATCAGCCCAACAAATTACATCGGTAACCGTGTCAACTCAGTCGATGCTCTCCACCTTGTACGCCTCGATTTTCTCCGGCAGGTCGAAAAATACGACCATGAATGGAACGGAAGAACCTGGCTGAATGTCGATGTTTGAGAGGTTTTTGCCGAGTCTATTCTGCTGCGACTCTTCAATCGACTTCTTCGAGGAATTTCTCAGCATCTTGTTATCAAGGGGGTTTCCTGCGTATACTTTTTTCTCTTCCAGAACCTTGTTGCTATCTCCGAGCAACTGGCCTTTCAAAACGATTCCGCTGGCCACCGTCTTCGAGAGGTTGACCACGTCGCCCTTTATGATAAATACTTTTCCCTCATTGCGGTTTGTCTCGTAATAGCCGATGAGGTTCGCGATGTCGAACTGGCTCGAACCCTGGCCGCCTTTCAGACCCAAGAGAGAACGCACGTAGGGAGTATATTTGATTATTATTTCATTTCCTGGCTCCGTGAAGGCAAGATAAGCACCGGCTCCCGCCACAGCGAGCAGGAATATGAGAAGCATCATGAGGAACCCGCCGAGCTTTGACCTTGTTCTCTTCTTGGCGATGGTCTTCGGTACAAACTCATAGGGAGATACTGGCTCTCTCATAACCGGTTCGGAAACTTCAAAACGCATATCGGAAACTCTTTGCTCCTGGCCGGCTGTTCGTTTTCCAATCGCATCCATATCCAGGGTCGGCGTGTCGGCGGGAGTCTCTTTCACAGATTCGATGATTCCTTCCGTAGGCACATCGACGGGCGGCGTCCATCCAGCCTCCTCCGTCTCATCGGGCGTGGGACGCATTGATTCGGCAAAGTCCGAGGGGCTTTGAAAATCAAGCTTCTCCTCCTGCAGTTTCAGGTCAAAGGGATCGTGTTTCTCATCCGGTGGCTCATCTTTGCTTAAAAATTCGAGGGTATCACCGGCTGATAGAATTTCCGGCTTTTCTTCAGCGCTTTCCTCCGGTCCGGAGGGGGGCGCAACTTCCTCTGTTGCATCTTGCTCCGCTATCGGTTCTTGCTTTGCATCCGCTAAATAATCAGGCTGTTCGAAGGAGTCCTCCGGTATTTTGGAGTCCTCTCTCAGGGAGCCGAGGAACCTTTCGAAAGCAAGATCGATGTCGTCTTTTGGCACTTCGTCCTCTTTTTCGGTTACCTCCGGCGTATCCGGTTCTTCTTCGTCAAAAGCAACCTCCTCCCTTCCCTCATCATCTTTTTCCGGAAGGTGGGAAACCGCTTCTGCTTTGAAGGGCTCCTCTGGCACCTCTTCCCTCTGCCCGGGCTCCTCCTCTTCCTGTACCTTCATGCCGGCAATCTCTTCCTCTGCGCTTTCTCCGGCGAACAGTTCTCTCTCTTCCTCCTCCTCCTCCTCTTCTTCCTGTGCCTTCATGCCGGCAATCTCTTCCTCTGCGCTTTCTCCGGCAAACAGCTCTCTCTCTTCTTCCTCCCGTTCATCTTCTCGGGGAACAGGCGGTTCGACCGGCGGTTCCACCTCCTGTTCTGCTTCGTCGACTTCTCGAGTTTCCTCTTTTTCTTCCATGGCCCTTTTCAGCTCATCAGCGCGGATCCCATCAATGAACTCACGTTTCAAGTGTTCGTATTCCGGTTTCATGACGATTATGTAATCGGAGCACTTTCTGCATTTCACGCGGGCTCCTTTTCCCGCAATTTTGTCTTCGCTCAGCCTGTATTTGGCCTTACAATTGTCACACAGAATTATCATCAAATACCTCCAGATTACAGTGGTTACGCATCTCTCTCCTGAAAAAGGAGGATATCTTTTATGTTACGAAATTTTTCAGAAAAGTCCATACCATATCCTATGACGAAGCCAGACTCTATTTCAAACCCAAAGTAGTCGATCTTCAGGTTTCCTTTCCTCCTGCCCCGCTTATCGATGAGGCAACAAATTTTCAGGGATGAGGGGTTTTTGCCCTCGATATGCTTCACGATGAAATCGAATGTGCCTCCTGTGTCTATAATATCTTCTATCACAATCACATCTCTTGCGCCGATGTCAATCGTTAGGTCCCTGGTAACTACCGGCTGGGTGGCGGGTAACGTTTTATTTCTGTAGGAGCTCACCCCCAGGAAGTCTATCTCCATGTCAACCTCTTCGATGGTTCTTACCAGGTCAGCCATGAATACGAAGGCCCCCTTCAAAATCCCTATCAATACCGGTGCTTTTCCTCGGTAATCGTTTTCTATTTGTTGTCCGATTTCCCCCACTTTTCTCTGAATTTGTTTGTGGTCGAACAGTATTCTGTATCCGGTTCTTCTCACGGAAATATTGTACCCTGATTTGCCTATCTTCGAATATAGCAGAATTCTGCTAGCTCAAGGCGCCAGTCCATCTCCTTGTGCAGCTATTAGATCGGTGATGCTCTTTTTACAATTGCTGGATCTTTTTTCGATACATTTTCTCGCCTAATTTTGCCAGCACTATGCTCGCCTCAAAGATAGCGAACAGGGGAAATCCGACGATCAATTGGGAGATGACGTCGGGAGGGGTTATGATCGCAGCAATAACGAATGAAAGGAGGAAAAAAAACTTCCGGGCTCCTTTGAATACTTCACTGCTGAGCAAACCGATCTTTGCGAGATAAAATGAAGTCACCGGTATTTCGAAGATGAGCCCGAAAATCAGAAACAGCCGTATGACGACGGAAACCGAGCTCTTTATCGTCGGCAACGGCTTTATGAGATCAGCTCCGAATGAGAGGAGGAAGGGGAAAAGAACGGGCAGGATGATGAAATAGCAGAAGAGGATTCCCAACAGGAGTGCCAGAACGGCCATTGATACGAACTGTATGGTGGCTTTTTTCTCCCTGTGGTAGAGACCCGGAACAACGAACATCCACAGCTGGAAAAATACGTAAGGGCTGGCAATGATGAACCCGGCAAGGATTGAAATCTTTAGGTAGGCGATGAAAGCCTCTGTTAAGTTAATGAAAACGAGACTCGACCCTTCAGGTATGGACGCAAGAAGGGGTCGCAACAATATTCTGAGAATCTTTTCGGCGAAGATGTAAGAGATTATTGCCAATCCGAATACTGCTACGAGGGCTTTTATCAGGCGAGCGCGGAGCTCTTCGAGGTGTTCGGTAACCGGTAGTTTCTCATCCTTCATCAGGGGAGCTGAACTCCTTCACTTTTCCATCGGCGGTCTTTGCGTCCTCATCTATCTTTTTCAGGTCGTCCTCCAGATCTCCCACTTCTTTTTTCACATCTTTTTCCAGGTCGCTTCCCATGTCTTTCAGCTCTTGCAACTCGTCTTTCAATTCTTTCTTGAGCGATTCCTCCTCCACCACCTCTTCGAAACTCCTCTTCACCTCGTCGGCTGCCTTTTTAAATTCCGCTACACCCCTGCCAAGACTCCTCGCCAGGTCGGGTAATTTCTTGGGCCCGAAAAATATCAGGGCGATGAGGAGAACCAGGAGAATTTCTTGAAAACCGATACCAAACATCGAATCACCATAATGTAATTTGCAACTGTCATTATAAATCCAAAAGGGCTCCCGGTGGAGAATTATTTTTTCCCTTTCGCTTTCCCGTCGAGTCGGGAAAGCCTTAAAACGCTGTTTTCACTCTTTGTCACCGGATTCCCCCTGATCCACAACGGGATGCAAAGCGTTTCGCCAAATATTTTTTTTCTCCAACAGATGTATTACGCAGGAAATCTGGGTTAAAATACTACCTTTAGATGGGCATTTATTGGAGGGGGGGTAAATGCGAGCATTTTTGGGTATCGATGCCGGAACGGCATATCTAAAATCAGCTTTCTTCGTCCCGCTACCTGACGACGGGTTTCACCGGTCGGTTCCTTTTCACAACGGTTACATTGACGTTCCCGGCGGTCGGCTCTATTTCCTTGACTTCGTTAAATTTTTTGGTGAACCGCTGAAGGTTGTGGAAGAACGTTTGCGCGTTTACTTCGATTTCCTGGGGAAAGGGAACTATCAACTCATTCTCTGTGCAACGGGAAGATTCGGCAAAACCGTTGCACAGCGATTTGGGGGATATTACGAAAACGAATTCGGGTCTATTGCAAAGGCAGTTTCGTATCTCAACCCGGATGCAAATGCAGTTTTTGAGATCGGGGCCGAGACATCGAAATTCATGAGCCTGAAACGGGATCGGGATGGACAGGTCACCATCGATGAATACGGAACGAATGGTGAATGCGCCGCCGGTACGGGATCTTTTATAGACCAGCAGGCGGTTCGCATGAAAGTGGATGTGGAAAAGATAGGCGACGGGGTCAAGGATGTGAAATATCCTGCCAGGATAGCGGGAAGGTGCTCGGTGTTTGCGAAAACGGATATGATCCACGCTCAGCAGAAAGGTGCCACCCCTGAGCAGATACTGAAAGGGCTCATGTACGCCGTAGCGAGAAATTTCAAGGGAAACGTCTTCAGGGGAAGGAACCTCAAACCGCCAATTCTTTTTCTGGGGGGCGTGGCAGCAAACGGTGGCGTTTTCGAAGCCCTGACAGATACCTTTGACCTCGATGAGGCAGATCTGGTCCGTCCTGTCCATTTCAGGCACTATTCTGCAGCAGGAGTCGCCCTTCTCGTGTCGGAAAAACACTGTGGAACGGATACGGCGGCCGTCAAGATGGGAGGTTTCAAAGTTGAAGAAGGGCTGAAAAGCGTTTCCTCTCAGCGGCCGCTGTCGAAGGATAATGTCGTTTTCCTAAGAGATAGCGACGAGAAAAGATCTGCCGAGGCATACAATGGCTATCATGGAGACGTTTACATCGGCATAGATGTGGGCTCTGTGAGCACGAATTTCGCCGTCGTGAACGATCACGGTGACGTTATTGCCGAGGTATACGTTAGTACCGACGGAAGGCCCGTTGCCGTCGTGACGGAAAATCTCAGGAATTTGGGGGAAAAACTCGGCGGGAACATCATCGTGCGGGGGGTGGCCACGACAGGATCCGGAAGAGAACTCGTCGGTGAACTCGTGGGGGCAGATGTGATCATCGATGAGATAACGGCCCACAAGACGGGAGCGTCATCTGTGGCACAAAGGTATTTCGGGAGCACCGTCGATACAATTTTTGAAATTGGCGGTCAGGACTCGAAATTCATATCGATCCGAAACGGGATTGTCGTCGATTTTGCCATGAACGATGCCTGCGCTGCCGGAACGGGATCCTTCCTCGAGGAACAGGCAGCAAGGATCGGAGTGAGAATCAAGGACGAATTCGCGGAGCTGGCACTTATCTCGAGAAATCCTCTCAGGCTCGGAGAGCGGTGCACTGTTTTCATGGAACAGGATGTGAGCAGTTACGTGAAAAGGGGGGCGATAAAGGAAGACATCGTCGCCGGCCTGGCGTACGCTGTCGTTCTCAATTACCTGAACAGGGTTGTGAGAGGGAGACCGCTGGGAGACAGTATATTCTTCCAGGGGGGTACTGCGTACAACGATGCTGTGGCCGCCGCGTTTTCCATCATACTGGGAAAGCAAATTATCGTCCCACCCCACAACGGCGTGATGGGTGCTATAGGTGCCGCCCTCGTGGCGAAGGAAAAATACGGGAAGGTAGGGGAGATGACCAGGTTCCGGGGGTTCAACCTGGACGGGGTGAGACTCGACCGGAGGGAATTTCTCTGCAGGGGTTGTTCGAACGAGTGCGAGGTGAAGGAGATTACCATCGAGGGAGAGAAGACCTACTGGGGTGACAAGTGTTCCGAGCGGTTCAGAAAACCCCCCAAGGTTCCCGTAAAGCCAATATCGGATGATCTCGTCGGCTATAAGGTCTCTCTTCTCAGCACGCTGCTCGAGGAGGGTGGAAAAGAAAGGAAATATCTGGCGGGGGTACCACGATCACTCTATTTTTTCGAGAGATTTCCCTTCTGGCACGGTTTTTTCCAGTATCTCGATGTTTCTGTCAGGGCAACTCCTCAGACTTCGAGGGTAATTGCCGAAGAGGGCTTCGATGTAGCACTTTCGGAACCCTGCTATCCGGTGAAAGCTGCCCTCGGGCACGTATCATTCATGCTGAAGGAGATGGTTGAAGCTGATTTCTATTTTATTCCAAATGTGATCAATGCAGAAAAAACAAAGAGGTCGACGGAAACTCACTACTGTCCCTGGGGGCAAACACTTCCCTTTGTCGTCTCTGCAAATCCGGAGCTTTTAAAGCACATGGACTCCAAAGTCATATCTCCAACCGTTTATTTCAGAGACGGTGAGAAATTCGTTGCGAATGACCTGTACGAATCGTTCAAGAGATTCGGGTGGAAGAAGTCCAAAATAAGAGATGCTATAAGATGCGGGTACGAGAACTACCGGAGCTTCTTGGGGAAGATTTCGCAGGCGGGCGAAAATGTCCTGAATGATATCCAGGGGAATGGGGGGAAAGCCATTTTGCTTCTGGGTAGGCCGTACAACATCTACGACAGAGAGATGAACCTCAACATTCCGGCAAAAATTCGGGAGCATTACGGATTGGACGTGGTACCGTACGAATTTATCCCTCATCTGGACGAGATCGATATCAACGACCTGAACTGGAACATGTTCTGGGGTCTGGGAAGCAAGTTGATCAAGGCGGCAAGGTGGGCAGAAGACAAGAACAACATGAGCATCATTTACATAACCAACTTCAATTGCGGGCCCGATTCTTTCATCCGGCACTATATCGAAAACGCTTCAGGGAGGCCCTTTTTGACGCTTCAGTTTGACGGACACGGGAACGATGCGGGATACATGACGCGCATCGAAGCGCACCTCGACAGCAGGGGTGTTATGAGGTGGTGGAATGAAAGGTAAGCGAGACGGACTTGAAAAGCGCACGATCTTTATCCATCCAATGACTTACACCGGTGCGAGGGCCATGGCAGCTGTTCTCCAGTCACTGGGTCTCGACGGCAGGGTAATAGTTCCCTCCGATGAGAAAACCCACGAACTGGGTTCGATGCATGCGTCGGGTGAAGAGTGTTACCCGCTCAAAATTACCATCGGGGACATATTGAGGCTCTTTTTCGTTCAGGGGATGAAGCCCGAGGAAACAGCCATTTTGATGCCCACATCGAACGGCCCGTGCAGGTTTGGCCAGTATGCCCCTTTTCTGAGAAAAGTCTTAGCCGAGGTCGGTCTTGAAGACGTGCTAATCCTCTCCCCTACATGCGAGGACGGATATGGCAGTTTCGAAAACTATGTGAGCAGGGTAAAGAAGCCCGCCTGGCTGGGGATCGTTGCGGCAGACATACTGCGCAAGGTTCTGCTCATGTACAGGCCTTACGAGGTAAACCGGGGAGAGGCGGAAAAGCTCTTTGATAGCTCTCTCGATCTTGTGTGCGAGACGATAATAAGGACCGGAAAAAACCCTGAAAAGTGTCTCAAAGGACTCATGGGATGCCTAGATAAGGTGAGAGATGATTTCGCGGCGATGCCCGTGAGAAAGGAAAAAAGGCCGCTTATCGGCGTTGTTGGTGAGATTTTCTGCAGGTTGAACCGGTACAGCAACATGGACGTCATTAAAAAGGTCGAAGAACTGGGGGGAGAAGCATGGCAAAGCGATGTGGCCGAGTGGATCTGGTACACGGACAGGGAGAATAAACGAATCCTGAAGAGGCTCGGCAAGACGTTTTCAAAGGAAATGATCGGGGCAAAAATGAAATACCTTTACCAGAAAAGGGCAGAACATGCGCTTTATTCCATCTTCAAGCATACTTTTTCCGGGAGGGAAGAACCCGGCGACGTCAGCGATGTTCTCAAGCTTGCAAGCCCGTACTTAAAACAGGGGGGTGCTCTTGGCGAGATGATTCTGAGCGTGGGAAAATCTGTTTATTACATGAAGAAGGGAGCCCTCGGCGTGATAGACATAAGCCCCTTCTCGTGCATGAACGGGATTGTTTCCGAGTCGATCTATTACAAACTTTCCGCGGATCTGAGAGGATTTCCCATCAAGATCTTCTATTTCGACGAGACACATAGGGATATCGACTACGACCTTGAGATATTCATGGAGATAGCGAGAGATTTCGGCAACAGGGAGAGGGTGAAGCCAATTAGCAGGGTCTCATGACATGAGGATCGCTATCGTCTCCGACGTCCATTCCAATCTCGAAGCACTTACGTCAGTTCTGAAAGATATTCGATCACAAGGAGCAGACCAGATATGGTGTCTGGGGGATGTGGTAGGGTATAATGCTGACCCTGACAGTTGCTGTGAGATCATCGCAAAGACGTGCAGCATAACCATATTGGGGAATCACGATTCTGCAGCTGTGGGCAATATCGAGCCGTCCCATTTCAACAGAGTAGCGAAAGAGGCGGCAATGTGGACGAGGAAAGTTCTGAAACGCTCCAATGTTAAATTTCTCAAGAATTTAAAGAGTGCTGTCGTTTTCAACGACGAGGTATTGATCGTTCACGGCGCTCCCTCTGACCCTGACAGGTATATTATCTCGGAAAGTTCGGCGAAAACTGAGTTGATGTACATGACAAAAAATATCAACAAAACCATATGCTTTTTCGGGCACACGCACTATCCTGGCGCTTATGAGCTGAGCGTGGGCGGGGTTTTTTCGGGTTATCGAGGGCAGGGCTCCATCACCCTAGCGCCCCGCGCGAGCTACCTGATCAATCCCGGTTCCACGGGACAGCCAAGGGACGGTGACACGCGGGCTTCATACGTTTTGTTCGATAGAGATAAAAGGGTTGTTACGTGGCGGAGGATACCATATGATATAAATTCCTGCCAGGAAAAAATTATCAACGCTGGCCTTCCGTCGTTTCTCGCTGAGAGGCTTGCCGGTGGTTACTAATGGCAGATTACCGGATGCTCCCCCATACGGCAGATATTATGATCATGGTCGAAGGGGCATCTCTTGACGATCTCTTCAAGAGGGCTGGAGAGTCTCTCGCCAGCATCGTCCTGGACAGGAGAAGGATCAGAAAGCGAAGTAAGCAGCAGGCGGTGCTTAAGGGTTCAGGGCCCGAGGAATTGCTCTTTCACTTCCTGCGATGGATACACTTTTTGATTTTTGCGGAAAACTTTCTCGTTCGGAGGGCTGAAGGGAAAATAGATACAGCGGGAAACACATTCAGAGCTGTGGCCTGGGGAGAATCTTTCGAGGAGGGAAGACATATTTTCAAGACGGAGGTCAAAGCGGTAACCTACCACAACCTCAGGATCGAGAGAAGAGGGGAGGGGTATCGCGCAATATTTATCATCGATGTGTAGGTGAATCATGAAAATTAAAGGGATGGAACTGGAAAAAATCAATGATTTCATGTGGAAGATTCCAAAGGACGGCAAAATGCTCGTTCCCGGTGTAGTCTTCGCCTCGAAAAAGATACTGGAGGATATTGTCAGAGACGATTGCCTGCAGCAGGTGATGAACGTGGCTCACCTTCCGGGTATTGAAAAGTACAGCATTGCTATGCCGGATATCCATCGGGGTTATGGTTTCCCCATCGGTGGTGTTGCTGCCATGGACATGGAAAGGGGTGTCATAAGCCCGGGAGGCGTCGGTTACGACATCAATTGCGGGTGCAGGCTGCTCCGGAGCAACCTCGAACTCAAAGACGTTGAACAGGATCTCGATAGGCTCGGTGCAGCACTTTTCACCAATATCCCATCGGGAGTCGGGAAAACAGGAAAAATAAAACTGAGCCGGAGCGAGGAGAAAAATGTCCTCATGCAGGGAGCCAAGTGGGCAGTCAGCCAGGGTTTCGGCTCATCGGATGACTTGGAAAAAACCGAAGACGGCGGTACATATGCCGGTGCCGATCCGGATGTGGTCTCGGAAACTGCGTTAAAGAGGGGGAGAAACCAGCTCGGGACGCTCGGTTCGGGAAATCATTTTCTCGAAATCGATATTGTGGATGAAGTATACGATGCCGATGCAGCCGATGCCTTCGGCCTGAGAAAGGGACAGGTTGCAGTGCAAATCCATTCCGGATCGAGAGGCTTTGGGTACCAGGTCTGTGACGATTTTCTGGCGGAGATGATTAGCTACATGCGGGAGAACCGCCTCGATCTGCCGGACAGGCAGCTTGCCTGCGCACACATTCACTCTCGGGAGGGGCAAAAATATCTCAAAGCGCTCGCCTGTGCGGCCAATTATGCATGGGCGAACAGGCAAGTTCTCTGCCACTGGACGAGGGAAACTTTTCAGCAGGTCCTGAGGGCAGGCCCCGATCACCTCGGGATGAGCATGGTCTATGACTGCGGACACAACATCGTAAAGATCGAGAACCATGAAGTGGAGGGGAAGCTCAAAAAACTCCTCGTCCACAGGAAGGGCTCGACGCGGTCTCTGCCTGCGGGAAGAGCGGAGCTCCCTGATGTGTACCGAGAAATTGGACAGCCGGTGCTTATCCCGGGTGATATGGGCAGCTGCTCTTATGTGCTCGTAGGGCAAGAGAATGCGTTGACCCTTTCTTTTGGAAGCACCTGCCACGGCGCAGGAAGGGTGATGTCCAGGTCAAGTGCGAAAAAGCAGTTCCGGAAAAGGGATATACAAGGAGAGTTGCGCAAGAAGGGAATCAGGGTCTTCGTAGCCGGAAGGGCGACCTTGATGGAAGAGGTTTCCGAGGCGTACAAGGATGTTTCAGATGTGGTGGAAGTGGTGCACCAGCTGGGAATCGCGAGGAGAGTGGCAAAGCTCAGGCCCGTTTTAGTGGTGAAAGGATAGGGAGCTGTGCTCCCGGTGGCGAGAAGTGTTAGTACCTGAGCTTTTATGTTTTGGTGGCGAAAACCTTCTGATAAGAAACACTTTGCTCCATCGATCGGTGAACAGTGATGGGTGTTTACCCGTCATAGGATGTCGTCCATAATCTTTTTCTTTTCTTCGCGCCTTTTTACTGCAGGTTGAAACCAGGGGGGAGTGGTTCCCAGCTTGAAGGGAACCATTATTCCCTTGTCGTTTCTACCCACCCGCAACCCGCTTTTTGGGTCCACCTTTGCGAAAACAATTCCCGGTGCAAGGTCGAATTGGGTGGAGGGATATTTATTAATCGCTCTCTGCATGTATCGAATCCAGATGGGAAGGGCTGCAACTGCTCCCGTTTTTCCTTTTCCCATGGGAATGGGTTTGTCAAAACCCACCCACACGCCCGCGAGGACTCTGGGGGAAAAGCCGATGAACCAGGCGTCTATGTAATCGTTCGTCGTCCCCGTTTTCCCCGATAGGTTGCTCCCGAGAAATCTCGCTTTTCTTCCCGTTCCGTCCCGGATAACCGATTGTAGCATGTAGGTCATGATGTAAGAAGTCTCTGGAGATGTCACTCTTTCAGCGGCAGGTTTGTTGGTCTCGAGAACCTCCCCGTTGATATCCCTGACTTCTCTGATAAATATCGGCGTTGGTCGTTTGCCCAGGTTCCCTATTGAAGCGTATGCTTCGCAAAGCTCGATGAGGGAGAGGGATACGCTTCCAAGCGCCATGGAGAGATCGCTCGGTATAGGGGATTCAATTCCGAGATTCCTTGCCATCGTTATGGCCTTCTGGATGCCCACCTTCTCCAGAAGCCTCACCGTGGCAAGATTTCTTGACTTGGCAAAAGCCTCTCTGAGTGTAATGTCACCGAGAAATTTTCCGTCATAATTCGTGGGTTTCCAGTTTTCCTTCTCGTTTTTCACATACTCTACTGGATTGTCGCCAATTCTGTCTGCGGGTGTGTAACCCGAATCGATAGCTGCTGCATATATGATCGGTTTGAACGCAGATCCCGGTTGCCTCTTCGACTGAATTGCTCTGTTGAACTCGGATTCGGAGAAATCTCTTCCTCCAACTATAGCAAGGACTTCCCCGGTGGAGACGTCCATGGAAAAAAGGGCTCCTTGAAGTTCAATTTCTTTGGACTCCCCTTCATCTCCAGTATCCATGACCACTTCGATTTCTCCCTCCTCGATTTCACCCGTGACTTTTTTCCCATTGTTTATCGTGGCTTCGAGTTCAAGAATCCAGTCTTTGAGGCTTGTCTCTGCCACTCCCTGCAGTTCCCGGTCCATCGTCGTGAACACCTTAAGGCCTCCCTTATAGAGGGCGTCGTAACCATACTTTTCGAGAATGTAAATACGCACGTACTCGATAAAGTAAGACCCCGCAGATTTCTCCTGTTTTGGTACGAGATTTATCGGTTCCAGAGACGCCAAAATTGCATCTTCCGGCGTTAGGTATTTCTCATCCACCATTCTTTCCAGAACGTACCTGCGACGTATGAGGGCCCTGTCCAAATGGATCCGGGGAGAATAAAACCCGGGAGATTTTGGAAGGCCGGCGATGAGGGCTATTTCTCCGAGGGTCAGCTCATCCGGTTCTTTCCCAAAATATGCCCTTGCAGCGGCTTCGATTCCGTATTGCCCCTCGCCGAGGTAAATCTGGTTGAGATACAAACCCAGTATCTCGTCTTTGGAAAGGTTGTTATCCACCTTGATCGCGAGCAAAATTTCCAAAATTTTACGCCGTATGCTCTTTTCCGGCGTGAGATAAAGAAGTTTCACCAATTGCTGGGTTATGGTCGAGCCTCCCTGGGAAAACTTGAATTTTTCGATATTTTTTATGAGCGCCCGCATGATTCCCGAGAGATCTATTCCACCGTGAGAGTAAAATTTTGCGTCTTCGGCAGCGATAAAAGCCGTTTTTATGAGTTTCGGTATTTCGTCGACATGGATCGTTGTCCTTTTTTCGATGGCGAAATCACCGATCAGATTGCCCTCCCTGTCGTAGAGCTTGGTGGCGTTGAAAGGGCGGTAATCTCTCAGCACAGAAACGTCGGGGAAGGGGCCGATGTGGTAGATTATTATCGTTCCGAGGAGCATGCCTGCCATGAGGCAGGTCATCATGACTGTAATAATTTTGATCTTTCTTTCCACCCTCTAACCTATTCGGGGAATTGAGGTGTTATGTACTGACGCCGTAATTGTTAGAATATAGTATAACACTCGCATTTTGGTTAGCATATAATTTCTCCCTGTGAATATTCGTTTTTCCCGTAGCGTCTTCTCTTCGAAGGGAGGATGAGGCAATGCAAAGAATACTGATGATGGCATGGATTGTGGCGTCTTTGTTCCTTTCAGGCTGTTTCGTCGAGAGCACCTTCGTTTTTGATGGTGAAGACGTGTTCATCGTGGAGTTTGCAAGCGTCGACTCTGAAGACGGCTTCGCCGATTCCAGCAGCATAATTCTCCACAGCGGCATACTCGTGGAGGAGGATCTTTCAACCGGATTTTTATCGTTTCACATCCACGCCATCCCCCGCCATGCCATAATCTCCAGTGCCTTTCTCTTTATCGGTGTTCACACCGTCTTCCCCGCCGCGGATTCGGTTTTCGTGGATATGTTTGTGGAGCCGGGGAGCTTCGCTGGAACATTTGAAATATTCGTGACCGATGAGAACAACTATATTCTCCTCGATGTGACCGACGTGCTCATCGATGCAAGGAACGGTGGGTTCGACATCCTGGAAATTATCCTTGAAGCCAGGCATGGGGGGGTTTTTCTCGAAGACGGCGGGGACAATTTGAATACCGGTCTCATCCCTTTCATCGAGGTCACCTATCTCTAGATCATTAGGGAGAGGGGTTTTTATCATGGACGAAAAATGGAGGCTGGTGAGCGTTTTGTCCCGGACGGGCGAATTGCTGACGGAGGCACACCTTTTAAGCTCTTTTTCCGGGAGGTTTTTCGGGCTTGCCTTCAAAGACCTTCAGAGAATTACAAGGCCGGCAGTGTTGTATCCCTGCAGATCAATTCACACCTTTTTCATGAGATTTCCCCTGGACGCCTTCTTCGTTTCAGCCAGCGGAAATGTGGTGAAGATCATCAGAAATATCCCCCCCAACAGGGTAGTCTTGCCGGTTCATAAAGCGAGACTCGTAATCGAAATGCCCGCAGAAAAGGTTTATCTTCCCGATGTTGAATCTGTTTATATCCCCGACCTGATTGCAAATAGCCCTTGAAAAATATATTCTTGAGGTAAAATAAAATCCCTATTGTATTAATTCAATGGCCCGAAAAAAGAAAGTTACCCAGGAAGAGCTCGATTCTGCCCTCTCTGGCATCGTTCATGAAATCCGCAACCCACTCAACGCGCTAAACATTAACAACCAGCTTCTTTCCGAATACGCCTACCTGCTTCCCGATTGGTTCGAAAAAAAGGAGGAAATGCAGGAAATCATCAGGTCGAATATGAGGGTGCTCTCGAGGCTCAACGATCTCATTTCGGAATTTTTACGATTTGCTCGCCCCAAAAAACCGGAATTTGTCGTTACCGAGCTGAACAGGATCATAGAGGAGGTTATTCGCTTCGTTGAAGTCGATTTTCGGGGAAGGGGGATAAAGGTGAAGTTTTACCCCGGCGATGGGTCGTATCCTGTTCTGGTGGACGAAAAAATGGTTAAGCAGGCGCTGCTCAACGTCCTTTTAAACGCTGCGGAATCGCTTGACAAGGAGGTAAAAATCATCAAGGTAACGTCCGGGAGAAAGAACGATGACTATTTCGTTTCTGTCAAGGATAACGGATGTGGAATCGGGAGGGAGGAGAGAAAAAAGGTATTCTCCGTGTTCTATACGACCAAGAGCGAGGGGAGCGGACTCGGATTACCGATAGTTCAGAAGATAATGAGAGCACATCATGGGAACATCCGCTTGAGGAGCAGGAAAAATAAGGGCACCGAATTCACGCTCGGCTTCCTCCCCGAGAACCGTTTTCGTAAGATATTATCCACGAGCAACAGCGGCGTTCGCCTTCCGGAGGTGATCAAATGAAATCGCTCCCTGAATTTTCGGGGAAGAGGGTTACGGTCATAGATGATGATCGGGAAAATCTCGTCAGCATCGGAAAGGCTCTGTCGAGCCTGGGTTTCGAAGTGGATCTTTTCGGCTCTCCCGGCGAGTTTCTCTCTCGCCTGCCTGAGTCGGATGCCGACATTATCATAACGGATATGAAGATGCCGGATATCAGCGGCATGGAGGTTATCAAGGAGGTTCGGGAACATCTTCCGCAGGTTCCGGTGATCGTGCTCACCGCTTTTGGAACAATCGGAAATGCCGTCCTGGCAATAAAAGAGGGGGCAACGGATTATCTCCAGAAACCGATCGACATCGAGGAGCTGAAGGGTGTGCTGATAAAAACCATGCGAGCCAGGGGAATGATGGAGGAACTGGGCACATTGAGGAGCCTCGTACGGACCGAGGTGGGTGAAATCCTCTACCGGTCTCCCG
>CAYFXN010000006.1:0-57240 GCA_964347065.1 uncultured bacterium
AGAAATTAAACGACTTGCCCGAGAACGATTTAGACCACCTCACTGAGGATATCCACAGGGCATATAACCGGCTGATAGCCGAGTGGATCGAATACATGAGACACCTCAAAAAGGAATATCCCTATCTCTTCTCCCTTGCCGTAAGGACGAACCCCTTCGACCTGGATGCACGGGTGGAAATATCATAATAAATGGTGGCGGGGAGTTATTTCCTCTGCTGTTCCGGTTAGCTAAACGTGGTTTCTCAGCTGAAGTTCCAGGGGGTGTGGGTTCAGGTAATACTGTATTTTCAAGTAGGCCTCGTCGTACTTGCGCACGTAATGGTTGACGAGCGTTATGGGAACGATTAAGGGGTAGGTGCCGTCGCGGTAAAGCTGGATTATTTCGAGTAGCTCCTGCTTCTCGTCTTTCGTGAGCACTTTTTTGAAGTAGCCCATGATATGCTGCAGCACGTTTGCGTTCTTGCGATTCGTGGTCATCAGCTTCATGGCATCCATCAGGAGTTGCTGGTATTTGGAGTATAACTCAGCAAGTGGCACCTCCTTTGCCCGTGCAACCAGCTTTCCCATGGTCCGGTAATGCTTGTGGCTGTGGGAGAGAAGAAGAAGCTTGTGCCGTGTGTGGAACTCGACGAGCGTTCCCCTGCTCATCTTTTTAGAAACGGCCTCCCGCCATCTCATGAGGGTGAAGATCCGCTCGATGAAGTTCTCCCGTATCCTGGGATCGTGGAGGCGCCCGTCATCTTCCACCGGAATCAGGGGAAAATGCTCCATGAATGCACGCGCAAATATGCCGGTTCCCGTTTTCCGGGGTACTCCCTTGTCATCGTAGACTTTTATCTGCCTCATTCCGCTGCTGGGAGATCTGCTCTTGAAAATGAAACCGCAGAGATCCTCGTTTTCGAGCCGGGCCACCCTTTCCCTCGACCAGTTGAGCATCTTTTCCGTATGATCAAGGCCCGTTTTCGTTGTGACGAGGCGGGGAGAATCCGGGTTCCCGACGAGGCGGAACGATTCCCGGGGTGTTGGAAAACCGCACTCCACTTCAGGGCAGACGGGAACATATTGCACGTATTCGCCGAGCGTATCGGTGAGGAAGCGGTCAAGTTTGTGATTCCCGTCGTACCGGACTCTTTCGCCGAGCAAACAGGTGCTGATCCCGATGTTCATTTTCCCATCCATAGACACCCGATTCATCGAAACAACCTTGCATCGGCCCTTCCCGCTATCTCTCTGGGTACGTCGATCAAGGGCCGATCCGTTCAATCTTTTTCACGTACCCATCAGCATCAAATTTTCGCCTGAGCCCCCGGTCGTTCATGTACCGTATCTTTCCGAACACGGGTCGTTCGGCCCACGGCCTGTCGTGTTTTCCGAAACACCAGGCGACACCGGCAAATCCATTGGGATCCCTTCCATCGAGTTCGAACTTGTTGTTCAGATAGAGCGCTCTCCGAAATGCCTCGAAAGGGCTGGGAGTCCACTCCAGTATTTTTTTCCCCCAGTACATCCGCATGTACCCGTGCATCTTCCCCGTTTTCACCATCTCCACTTGTGCGGCGTTCCAGTAAGGGTCGTGGGTCCTTGCCTCTTCGAGTTCTGAAAGGCTGTAGGTGTATTCCCTCCCGTCCCGCTCATGTTCCCCCAGTGTTTTTTTGCACCATCCGGGCAGGCCGGAAAATCCGTCGTAGTTGTCGTTAAAATAGACGAAATTTATGGCGAGTTCCCTCCTGATGATGAGTTCCTCGAGGTAGGCTCTCTTTCCGGGACTGTCCCTCTTGTCTATTTTCATGGCGATATAGAGCGGTGATATCTGCCCGAAGTGGAGGTACGGGCTCATGTGGGAGGTGGCGTCCCGGGTCGGGTCGTTTCGAAGCTCGCCGTAGCTGTCCAGTTTGTTTTCGATAAAATCGTCGAGGAGTTTTTTCCCCTGTCCCGTTCCCCCCTGAAACCCCAGGTTTCGCCACCGCACGCTTCTGTCTATCTTCAGGCGGGAGAGGGCCTTGCCGGTATCATCAATCGAGAAAGAATCTAGTTTCTGGTGCGCTGACTCCTTCTTCACCGGAGTTCTTTTCAGAGGGGTAAGATACCCCTTGAGGATTCGGGTAATTTTCGGACGCAGAGTTGCGGCGCTGTACTCTTCCTTGTGAGATGCCTGTTCAATCGGCACAACCACATCGCTCTCTACCTGTATCACGGGGCAGTCGGCATGCGATGCCAGGTGCTCCCGCCACGTGCGCTGTAGCCTCGTGTATCCCCTGTCAACGATGATTACAGAAGCGTTTTTTGCGAGCTCACCGGCTCCTATCTCGGGTGACAGGTGGCGAACGACAAAGCGGATACCCCTCTTCTCGAGGGAGGATTGTACCTCTTTCAGACCCTGGAGCATGAATCCGTAATGCCGTTCGTTTGCCTCGGGGTAGCCGTCGGTTATACCGAAGAAAACCAGGAGAGGCTGATGGTGCTCATTGGCAACTTTGATGGCGTATTCCAGTGCGTGGTTGTACTCTTCCCTCTGGGATGCCTGCATCCAGTAGAGAACGAAGGATCCTTGCCTTACCTCGGTGTCTTTGAGAATTTTTATCCTCTCCCGCTGGATCATGGAAACCTTCTCATATTCGGACTTTTTCCCCTTTGTCGCGTAACGATCCAAATCTCGCGGTAAGGTACCTGCGCCGGAATGTGAATATCTTATCCAGTTCCCTTGCCACCATCAAGCGGTTTGCCGCGTTTCCCAGGGGCCCGAATGGAAGGGCATAGTGGACCAGGTCTTCGACGACGATTCCCCCTTCCACTTCCTTGAAAAGGTGTTTGTGGTGCCAGAATTTGTACGGTCCGAATCGCTGCTCGTCCACAAAGAGAAACGGTTTTCTCATGTGGGTTATTTCCGTTGTCCAGTTGACCGATACGCCCAGGAAAGGCCTGACCCGGTAGGTGATGATGACACCTGGATAGATCGAGTCGGGAACTTCAGACGTTATTTCGAGGCCGAGCGATGGGGGAGTGATGAGCGTCAAATTCCGGGGGTTTGAGAAAAATTTCCACCCCTCCTGTATGGAGATAGGCAAAAAGAGTGTCTTGTGAATCGTTTTGAGTTTCATGGCTGCCTGAGACTTTCCTGTTAAATTCTTTCTCGACGACTTCAACCCTCGATAAATTCGGGACCGATTACGACGCGCTTCTCCGAATAACGGGCTATCCCCTGCAGCATACGCGTGAAGATCAAGCGGTGAAAGGGATAGAGCAGGTACCAGTAAAAGATTCCGCCCGGGCCCCTGGGGACGAACCATGACGTCTGCTGCAGTTCCGTCCGTTCATGGCCGAGTTTTTTCACTTGGAAGTCGAGGACCGCGCATCCCGGCAAAATCATCTCTGCTGCCAGCTTGAGTTCCCGCCCCGCCGCAACGGACATGACCCTCCAGCAGTCTATGGTATCACCGACATCCAGTGCGGAGTCGTTGCTTCGTCCCCGGGAAAAACCTGCTCCACCGATGATCCGGTCGATGCTGCCGCGCAGCCGCCAGAGCCAGTTGGCATAATACCAGCCCGATTTTCCACCGATGCGCTCAATAACGGGCCAGATATCTTCCGGGCTTCCCTCGATGATTATCCGCTGGTGGTCGCGAAACCTTGTTCCCCCTGCCCATTTTGGATCTCCGGGATAGGTGCCTTCAGGCGGGTAATTCGGTGTGGTCCTGCCGTTCGGTTTATTCGTCAAATCACTGTGTGAATGGGCGAGGGACTTTTTTATTGCTGCTCTGCAGCTGATGAGTGTCTGGGGAATCACTTCCCGGATCGTATTCTCTCTGCAAACGGTTCTGTTTTTCAATCCTTCCGCGAGAGGTCTCGCAAGAGCAGCAGGCACGGGAGTTACAAGGTGGATCCAGTAGGAGCTGAGTCGTGGTGTAAGCACCGGTACCGGTATTATTAAGCGTTTGGGCAGCTTCGCTTCCTCTGCGTATATTTCCATCAGTTCGCGGTACGTCAGTATGTCGGGACCCCCTATGTCGAAGATCTGGCTCTCGCTGCCGGAAACTTCCATGCACCCACCCAGGTAGGTGATCACGTTGCTGATGGCAATGGGCTGGGACTTCGTACTCACCCAGCGTGGCGTGATCATAACCGGAAGCCGGTCCACGAGATAACGCAATATTTCAAAAGAAGCGCTTCCCGATCCGATTATCATGGCGGCCCGAAGGTACGTAACGGGCACTTTCCCCGATTGAAGAATTTTACCCACCTCGGCCCTCGACCGGAGGTGTTTGCTCAGGTCGGGGCTCTCATCGCCGAGACCACCGAGGTAAATGATACGGCTGATACCCGCTTCCTCTGCCGCCCAGACCATATTTTCTGCCGCCCTTCGGTCGGCATCTGAGAAATCGCTTTCATCGGGGTTCATGGAATGGACGAGGTAATAGACGACGGAACACCCTTCGCATGCTTTTTTCAACGTGTCCCTGTCAAAAACGTCCGCGGCTACCAGTTCGACATTCGGGTTGCCCCCGAAGGGACGGTTCCTGAGCCTCTCGATCGAGCGTGCGGCTGCCCGCACGCGGTGTCCTCTCTCCAGGAGATAGGGAACCAGACGGTTGCCCACGTACCCTGTCGCTCCCAGCACCAGAACCGGGTTCCCGTTTGATATGTCACGATATCTTTCCAAAAGCTCTCTTCTTCCACCATTTTAAAGTCAAAATGCAGAAAATCTTTAATAGTAGGAATTTCTGCAAGGGAAAAAGTTTCATGAAAAATGAATGATCGATTTCCATGCGGAAAAAACACCTGTGCTCTGCCGGGATTTTGTAACCCCGTGCTCACAGCTGACGATGAGGCTTTCAAATCTCACCGCTGAACATCCTCCCCGTATCAAGGCTCTCGCACAGCCTGGCGTATATCTCGCGGGTGCGTTCGAAGGAGAAGTTCCCGCCGTGTGCGTTGATTATTCGCCGGGCGAGAGAGCCCTTATCGATGATCGTTCGAAGAGGGTGCTCCCAGAGAGTCCTGCTTTCATTGTCCCGGGAGAAAATGGTCTCTGCGAGATGATGCCACAATTCGCCAGCGCTGCAGCGGCTGGACAAGGTAAAGCCAAGTGATTCCAGATAGGCCCTATCTGAGATAACGGCTGCTTCAGCATCTTTCATGGTATCGAGCATTATCGCTTCGAGAGGTTTCGTGGACCACGACATCTGGCTGTCGAGGTCGCACCATCGCCCTTCGACGAGATTTTTTATGACCTCGATGATTGCAGCCAGGATGGCGAGGTCGGCAAGGGGGCATTCCTGGATATCCACGATGCGGATTTCGATGGTCTTTCTTTCAAATCGCGCGATCGCTCCCCGTGCGTTGACCCACTCGAAGGCAAGGAGGCCTTCCGGATCATGGGGTGCCATATCCCGGTAAATCGAATCCAGAATTTCGTTTTCATAATCTTTTCGGCTGAAAACGGGTTCGGGAACGACCCTGCCGGTGATGGAGGGAACCTGGCGCGCGTTCTTCCGGTAGACATCGAGGCGGTTATCGAGAAGGCCTGTCACTTTCATCTCGATCATCGGGGAGCTGGCGGCGATTGCCGGTATGATCGGGAGAATGAGACGTATGGCCGCGTGAAGTCGGGCGAACTCTTCGTCGTCTGCAAAGGGGAGATTGAGATGTGAACATTGCAGATTTGCCCAGCCGTGCCCCCGGCAATCGAAGATCCTGTGAAAGGTTTCGTAGATAACACTGTCATCGTGGGGCCAGAGTTTCATTTCTCTGCCCGGATCCATCCAGGGGTGCATCGATGTGGGCATCAACCGCCCCCCCATGGGAGCGAGCAGACTGTTGACCATGGATACATGTTCGTTGAATGTTTCCGGCAGCCCTTCCAGGTTAACGACCGGCCCATTGGTCTTCAGTTCTATCACGTGAAGGACGAGTTCGTTCGACCAGCAGAGTTCTTGCACTTCAACCTCGGAGGTATACTCGCCTGCCACAGACCTGAGGATTTCGTCCGTCACGGGGAGGACAGAGAGCGTTTCCCCGTCGACAATCATGTACTCGAGCTCGACGCCGATCCCTCCGAAAAGGTGCAGAAATGAAGAATTGTTCAGCGTAGCGCGCTCCCCCTTTTACGGATTTCGATGCGTTTGAGGATTATTCGCATTATCGTTCTGTAGAGTTCATCTTTCAAGACGGCGTCCTCGAATCCGGAGTCGATGCTCGGGTTGTCGTTCACTTCGATGACGTAGTATTGTCGACCAACCTGTTTCAGGTCGACGCCGTAGAAACCATCGCCGACTGCGTTTGCAGCTTTAAGGGCGGTGCTGACAACCTTTACGGGTGCTTCTCTCACCGGAATAGTTTCTACTTTGCCCTCGAACTTTTTTCCGGCGTGTGTTCTCTTGATGATCTGCCAGTGTTTTCTGGCCATGAAATATTTACAGACATAGAGGGGCTTTCCGTCGAAAATCCCGACCCTCCAGTCAAAAGGTGTTGGCAGAAATTCCTGGGCGATGATGAGGTCCGACTTCTCGAGCAGGCTTGACACCGTTTCCCTCATCGTTTCATCATCATCCACTTTTATCACGCCCTGGGAGAAGGAGGTGTCGGGCTGCTTCAAGATGCAGGGCAGGTTGAGTGTTGCCGGTATTTCTGCGACGTTTTCGCGGTGAACGATCATGGTTTTCGGGATGGGGATCTTGTGATGCTTCAGCAGTTCTGCCAGATAAACCTTGTTCGTGCATTTCAAAATTGAATCAGGGTCGTCGATTACAACCAGCCCCTCGGCTGCCGCCCGGCGGGCAAAACGATAGGTGTGGTGATTCACGCTCGTCGTCTCTCTTATGAAGAGGGCGTCGAAGGCCGCTATTCGGCCGTAGTCGTCTTTTTCTATCAATTCGGCGCCCATACCGAGTGACTCGGCGGCCCTCACGAAGCGCTTCATGGCTTTCTCGTCCGAGGGGGGTTCTTCTTCATTTTGGTTGTACAGTATTGCAAGGTCGTATCTCGGAAAAACTCTTCTGGCCGCACTCAAATGCCGGCCGGCAAAATAATCCCGTGCAAACTTCACCACGTATTGTCTGTGTTCCCCGGGGATTTGACTTGCCGAAAGGGGGTCGATATTTTGCAGCTTCCATCTCTCGTTGTTGATGAATTGGGCCCTCAGGAGAGGTGCCTGGAAATGTTTGAAGAGGGTTGAGCTCAACCGGTCATACTTTTTCGCAACATTTCTCCCGAAATAGATACTGAGGACAAATTCCTTCGATTGTAATGTTCGCAGAGATTTTTGAATGAGCTCATCCAAGTCCTCAGACACGAAGCGAATCATGGTCTGCAATTTCATATCCTGTATGGCTGTGATGTTGGGGAGCGGCTTGTGGCCCCGCGCCGCGGCAAGGAGGGAGACGTAGTACCCGGTGCTCTGGTAACGGTATGAGCGGCAGAGGTTGAAGACTTTGGCTCTGCGAAGTCGGCTGTACTTTCTGTCGTTGAGATAATTTCGCGCTGAGACGATTTCCACTCCTGGCAGGTTAAATGGCCAGTCTTTCGGGTTATTTACTACGACCAGGTTTGCCAACGTTGACTCCTGTAGGGGGTTCTTTTGGTTGTATGATGAGGAAATTGGCATCGTAGGTGATGATGCCGAGGAGTATCGAGCAGACCAGGCGGTCGATGTTTACCTCGTACAGACTGCTTCCCGAGACGGGATTCTGAATGTAAGGATCTGCCACGAGGACATTCCGTTCATTCCTGTCATACCCGCATAAAACGACGAAGTGCCCTGCAGGCTCTCCCCGTATGTCGTCGTACTCCGAATCGGCCCCGAACTCGCGGGCGCTCCGGTAAAGAAAGGTTGCGCTCAGACCCGTCAGGATGGGTATCTGGCGGTTGAGGTACTTTCGGATCAGACCCGTGGTCAGATCTTCGAATTTGAGTATTCCCCCGAGTTTGAGAAATCGCAGGTACGAACGGGTGGCAGTACTCAGCTTTCCTCCCTTTTTGTGTTTCATCTGGTTCTTGAGCCGCTCCTTGATGTCGGGAGCGCCGGGTTCAAACCATGTAGGATCGAAGATTTGAAGATTGTAGGTGAAAATTTTCGCTCTATATCCCCTCTCCAGCGCGTGGCAGGCAAGCTGGACCGCAAGGGTGCCTCCCTCTTCAAGGTAGTGCATTTCGGAGATGACCCGTGTGAGGTTAATGTCATCTCCGAAATAGCGGTAGACTGCGTGCAAACAGGTGGGACCGCACGTCGAGTCATCGGGCTGGGGCAGCATATCGAGAGCAATCCGGGTCTTCATCTCCATCCTGGTCTGCTCACCTCAGGGATTGGGGGAAACTCTTGCCTGTCCCGGTTTGGAACAGGCTCCTTCTCCCCAACTAATTATATATGAAAAACATCCAATCTTTTTCAGCATTCTGCAGACTGAGAAAAGGCCCCGGTATCGGTGGTCGGGAATAATCTCCGACGGGTACCTCTTGGAGGCGTTCCATTGTATATTTTAGGGAGTGGGGTGCCAGGTGAAGGACAGAAAACTGAAGGACAAAAAAATCAAGAGAGACGGCACACGGTCATGAAGGGGGAGGAGAACAGGGCAAAAGGGAGGGGGAAAATGCTTATTCCGACGATAATCATGGGTTTTCTGGCGCTGATTCTTCTATACCTAGGCCTCAGGAAGGGGCAGGGTCAGCACATTGCCGGTCTCAAAACATCGGTCAGCTTGCTTGCCGAGATTCTCCCCCTCCTCGTCTTTGCATTTATCGTTGCGGGTATGGTTCAGGTGCTTCTTCCCGGCGAAATAGTATCTAAGTGGGTCGGTGCGGAATCGGGGTTCCGGGGGATTCTCATCGGAACTGTAGCGGGGGGCTTGGCCCCCGGAGGGCCCTATGTGAGCCTTCCCCTTGCGGCGGCGCTTTTGCACTCGGGCGCGAGTATGGGAACGGCGGTTGCTTTCGTAACGGGATGGTCGCTGTGGGCAGTTGCGCGGTTGCCCATGGAGGTGGGAATAATGGGATGGAAATTCACTGCCGTGCGCCTGGCGAGCACCTTCCTGTTGCCGCCGGTAGCAGGATTGATCGCACACATTTTTTTCAGTGGCCCACGCTAGCTGTTGGAAAAAATTGGTGTTTTTTGCCCGATGGGGAAATGCCCCCGAAAATGTCTCGATCTGGCCGATGGTACATTTCGCATCCTCTCTCTGCGGTGGGGTCGAACTGCCTAAAAATCGATCAATCTGCATAAGAGGCCTAATCATTGGCGATATATTTCGCCATCCACAGAGTTTTCAACATCATTTCCACCGAACATGTTCAGAACTTTCAGATTGAAGGGCCCCGTGTGAGATTGCCTATCCCGGAAAGAGTTCCCGAACTACTGCCATCGGGGTTTTTCGTTTGAATCGGGAACGGCATTTAGTACCATTAGGTGTTAGCAGAAACCTATGAGATTATCTCGGAATGAGTGAGAAATAGGAGACGAGGAGGAAGCAATATGCCCAAATTTATCAAGAAAAGATCAAAGGCAATCGGCCTTTCACCGGGAACTCTCGTGCATATCGGCGAGAAAAAGATAGAGAAGGCGAGGATCAGGATCATCGATTACGACGAGAAGCATATCGAGGAAAAGGAAGTTCAATCCATCGAGGAATGCTTTCCCTTCAAGGAGACGCCGACGGTTACCTGGGTGAACATAGACGGGCTCCATGAGGTCGAAGTTATCGAAAGGCTAGGCGAACACTTCAATATCCATCCCCTTGTCCTGGAGGATATTGCCAACACGGGCCAGCGCCCCAAGATGGAGGATTTCGATGACTATATCTTTCTCGTCGCAAAAATGCTCTACTTCGATAAGGAGGAAGAGGAGACCCACACCGAGCAGTTCAGCCTCATCCTGGGCCCGCAATGGCTCATAACCTTCCAGGAGAGGGTGGGAGACGTTTTCGAGCCCGTCCGCGAACGGCTGAGAAAGGGGAAAGGACGCAGCAGGAAGAGCGGCCCGGATTACCTGGGAACGGTACTGCTGGACGCAATCGTCGATAAGTACTTTTCCATACTCGAAAAGTTTGGCGAGAGGATCGAGTTCATGGAAGACGAGCTCGTTGACAACCCGACGCCCGAGACCCTTCAGACAATCCATACTCTGAAAAGGGAGATGATATTTCTGCGCAAGTCTGTCTGGCCACTGCGGGAGGTCATTAGCGGGCTGGAGAGGGGAGAATCTCCTCTGATCAAGAAGCCGACAAGAGCCTATGTCAAAGATCTCTACGATCACACGATTCAAGTGATCGACACGGTTGAAACATTTCGCGATATGGTATCGGGGATGCTCGACATCTACCTTTAGAGCGTGAGCAACAGGATGAACGAGGTGATGAAGGTTTTGACCATCATGGCCACCATTTTCATCCCCCTGACTTTCATGGCCGGAATCTACGGGATGAATTTTGAGTTTATGCCCGAGCTGAAGTGGAAATTCAGCTATCCCCTGTTCTGGGTTGCGCTGATAGTCGTGGCGCTTTTGATGCTCAATTTCTTCCGGAGGAAAAAGTGGCTCTGAACAGGGAGGTGCACAAGGTGCCCCCATAATCAGGAGCCCACTCCGCTGTTGATTTTGCGGGAGATAATCTGTTATTTTTTTCTTTAGGTACTCCGGAGAAAAGAGCCGAAACAGGAAAAGTTCAAAACGCTAAATCGAAAAGGGTATTTCATAACAGCAATCAGGACGGGAGGGTTGCATGATCGACAAACCGAGTGACAGGGAAGAAGAATATTTTGCCCGCAAAGAGTTTGAGCGGAAGAAGAAACTCGAAGAGGCATTGCAGAAAAAGCTTGCCGAAGATGAGCGGAGGAAATTGAAAGAGCTTCACTACATGAAGTGCCCGAAATGCGGCATGGCACTCATCGAGATCGATTACAAAAATATCCGGGTGGATAAGTGCTCGGATTGCGCAGGGATCTGGCTGGATTCCGGGGAGCTCGAGGCTATTCTCGAATCGGAAGGGTCGGCCGTTTTGAAAATATTCAAAGTGTTCAAATGACGTGATTCACACAGGCAGTCGCGAACCCGTCGCCATGTTGGGTAGATCAACGGAGGGAACGGTGAAAGAGAGCACGAAAAGGTTGAAGGAAGATGATACTGCACTGGTGATGATCGAGATACCGAAGGGCAGCAGGAACAAATACGAGTACGACAAGAAGGAGAAAAGGATCCGCTTCGACCGCATGCTCTTCTCGGCGGTTCACTATCCCAGCGATTACGGGTTCATCATGGATACCCTTGCGCGGGATGGCGACCCTCTCGATGCGCTCGTTCTGGTATGGGAACCCACGTTTCCCGGTTGCATCATCGAGGTGAGGCCGATAGGGCTTTTCCGGATGTGGGACGAGAAGGGTCCTGATGAGAAGATTCTGTGCGTTCCCGTTTTCGATCCCCTCTGGAACCATATCGCGAACCTAACCGATGTGCCCCCCCACCTCTTGAAGGAGATCGAACATTTCTTTGCCATCTACAAGGATCTCGAGGACAAAAAGACCGGCATCGAAGGGTGGGAGGACCTCGAATCGGCACGTACGTGTATTGCCGAAGCCCGGAAGCTGCACCGGGAGACTGCGGGGCAAAAGTAAAAAGGGTCCCGGGGTTCGGCCATTTGAAGACATTTTTTTCAAGAAGGATGACGGAAAGAACATCCCTGCCCGAGTAGCTTTTCCTCACCCAGCCGACTACTGCTATTTGCCGAACGGAGAACTCGTCGGTCCGATCCATTTGGTTTTTCCGAGGCTGTCCTGCGATACAATAGGGTGTAACGTTGGGGAGGATGTGCTGAAGCTGCCGATACTGTTGCACCCGCTACAGTCCTCTCGATGCAATACGCTGGAATATTCGCACGGATGTGCCCGAAAAGGTATAGTTCCCCGACTTCCGGGAGAAAGGTCGGATCCTGATGGGAAAATATGTCTCATGGCTGAAATGGCCGGGGCCCCCGGTGAGCGTTTTTCCGCTCCTCCTTCTCCTTTTATTCTTCATTTGCCCTTCTTCCTCCCCCGGACAGGAGTACCGGGATGTTTTACCGGAATACCGTGTAAAGCTGCCGGATGACCTCTATTACCGGGAAGATTTCCGCATTCAGTGGTGGTATTTCACAGGTCATCTCTCTACCGCGTCGGGAAGGAGGTTCGGCTATGAGCTCACCTTTTTTGTGGTAGGTGTACAGAAGAGAAAGTACGTATCCCGCTTCGGACTCAACACCGTCGTCATTTCTCATTTCGCCCTTTCCGACATCTCGGAGGGGGAATACTTCTTCAGCGATAAGGCCGATGGTGTCGCGTTCGGTTTTGCCGGTGCTTCGAGGGACCGCCTCCGGGTCTTTGTTGGCGGTGACAGGCTCGAGGGCTCGATGGAGGAATTTCATCTCGAGGCATCGGCAGAGGATCGCGCCATCGATCTTTCACTCGTTCCTGGTAAGCCCTATGTCCCGAATGGTGAAGGAGGGTATTCGAGAAAGTCTGAGACCTTTCCCCTCCTGGCATCCCTTTACTTTTCCAACACGGATATGGGGACAGCCGGAACAGTGAAAATCGCAGACAGGGTCTTCGAAGTCACGGGAAAGAGCTGGTTCGACAGGGAAATCTCATCCCGGGCAGGTTCGGAAGATCTGGCGGGATGGGACTGGTTTGCCATACAGCTCGATGACGGGAGGGATGTTATGCTCTCCCTGCTGCGGAAAAGCGACGGATCTGTCGACCGCTTCTCCTCGGGCACTATCGTATACCGGGACGGGACATACAGGATATTGGGCAAGGGGGAGTTTTCCGTTCGTGCCCTTGATCGTTATCGATCGAGAAAGACCGGTGCCTGGTACCCTTCTGCCTGGGAAGTGGGGATCCCATCTGAAAACCTGTCGTTACGGGTAACTCCTCTCATGCAGGACCAGGAGTTTGTCGCCCCCTATTCCACTTGGAACCACTACTGGGAGGGGGCCTGCCGCGTCTCCGGCTCGGCAGGAGGGAGGGCCTACGTCGAGCTGACAGGGTATTCGGAGAAAAAATGATAGCCCTTGAGGGAGTGGAAAAGAGCTACGGGGAAAACCGGATCCTGAAAGATCTGAATCTCTTTGTTCCAACCGGGAAGTTTCTCTCTATCATGGGCCGTTCCGGCTCCGGGAAATCGACCCTGTTGAACCTGGTCGGTGGGATGGACAGGCCCGATCAGGGGAGGATCATCATCGGCAACGAGGAAATTTCAGGATATTCTGAGGAGCGCCTCACTCTCTACAGGAGGAAAAGGGTCGGCTATGTATTTCAGTTTTTCAACCTTCTGCCCAACCTGACGGCGCAGGAGAACATCGAGATGCCGTTGCTTCTCAATGGGGTGTACGGGTATGGAGGAAAGATAATCGACCTCATGGATTCTCTCGGTCTCGGCGGCAAGGAAGGCTCCTACCCCCACCAACTTTCCGGAGGGGAGCAGCAGAGGGTGGCCATTTGCAGGGCAATCATCCACGATCCCGATATAATCCTCGCCGACGAGCCCACGGGAAACCTCGACAGCAAAGCGGGGCACGCCATAATGGCTCTCCTCAGGGAAATGTGCGAGAAGCGAGGAAAGACCCTGCTCCTTGTTACCCACGATCTCGCCGTTGCTCAGTACGGGGAAGAGATCCTGAAATTACGGGACGGAAAGTTGGGGTGATGAAATTTTCACGGCTCATAAGACTCCTGGTCATTCGAACCGTGGGTGAAGAGAAGCTCCTCACAGTATTGTCGGTTCTTGGCGTCGCACTCGGCATCGGTCTCTTCGTCGGCGTCAGGGTAGCCTCGGACCGGGCTGTCGCATCCTTCGAGGCGGACATACGGGGGATGAACCCCCGGGCGACCCACGAAATTCTCGACAGGAGGGGAGTGGACTTCGATGAAAGCGTTTACGGGCTCGTTCGTGCAGTGGAAGATGAGAGTTACCCACTTCTCAGGGCGACGGGGTATCTCGCAACTTCGGAGGAAACCATCGAGATAATCGGAATTTACACGGTGAGGCTGGTCAGGTTTATCGGTTTTGAGCCCGGTGAGCGTTATGACGTGGGGGGATATTACCGCACGGTAAACGGTCTTTTCGTCTCCAAATCGTTTGCAGAGAAGCACTCGTTGAGCAAAGGGGATCGGTTTGAGGCAGCTGTTTACGATAGAGGATATGTCTTTCGGGTTGTAGATGTCATAGACACCGACCTGTTTCCCGCCGCAACGGTTATTATGGACATCGGAAATTTTCAGGAATATCTCGGCAGAGCCGGATATCTGACGAAAATCGACCTGGTTACCGACGATGAAGCGGCACAAAAAATAGAGGGAGTCATCCCACCGAACGTAACCGTTCAGCGGAAGGAAAAGGTTATCGAAAATCAAAAGGCCCTCGTGGCATCCTTCCGGTACAACCTGCTGTTCGTCAGTCTCATCGCCGTTCTGGTGGGAATATTCTTACTCTACAACACGATTTTCGTGTCTGTTGTCAAGCGAAGGCGTGAAATTGGAATATTGCGGAGTCTCGGGATAGGGAAGGGAACCGTTATGACCCTCTTCATGATTCAGGGGCTTATCCTGGGAGTCTCGGGATCGATCGTCGGTGTCGCCCTGGGTCAGTTTTTTGCCGTTTTTTCCATAGCAGCGGTGGAAAAAACCCTGTCGACCATCTACCGCGGCGTATCGATTACAGAGTTTCTCCTCACAGGAAAAGACATCCTGAGTGCGATGATCATGGGTGTTACCGTATCCCTGGCAGCGTCGGTTATCCCCTCCTTCGAGTCTGCGAAGGTGAGACCCAATGAGGCTCTCCTAGAAGGTTCGCTGGAGTTACGTTATGCAGGCTACCAGCAGGCATTTTCTCTTCTGGGGGGGCTCGTCATTATGGCAGGGGCGGTTCTGTCGTATGTTGATTACCGTGCGCCGCCCTTTTCTTTCCCCTATCTGGCCTACGGTGGAATACTCCTGCTCATCGTCGGTTTTACGCTCCTTTCCCCCCTCTATCTGAGAACCGCATTGAGAGTTGTGAAATCGCCGATAAACTGGCTCTTTAAAGGAACGGGAAGAGTCGCCGTTTCCGGAGTGGACGGAAGCGTTTTCCGCTTTTCCGTGGCGCTTATGAGCGTTGCCATCAGCACTGCCCTGGTTATCGCGCTTTTGTCATCCATATATTCCCTTCGCAGTTCTCTAAAAGAGTGGATAGAGAGGAACATAACGGCGGACATTTACATTAAACCCGCATCCTGCCTGTCAAATTACTGCTTTTTCCCCCTCACGGATGAGGTGATAAAGGCCCTGGGAACCTTTCCCGAAGTGGCGGGAGTGGACAGGTTCCGGGTACTTCAGGTTGAACTTTTCGGGCGGAACGTGGTTGCGGGATTCGGCGAGACGGAAAAGCTCCGCCAATTTGGCAACGTGAAATATTTCAAAGAAGGAGACAGGGAGCGCCTCAAGAGGCTGGAAGAGAAGAAGGAGGTGTCGATTTCCGATTATCTCAGCATCAGGCACGGGATCAAAAAAGGAGACATCATCGAAATTTCGACGCCGATGGGGCGGGAAAAGTTTGTCGTCAACAACACATTCATCAGCTATTCGACTACTTCCGGTTTTATCTACTTCGACAGGAGATGGTTAAGGGAGCTCTGGGGTCTTGACGACGCGACCCAGGCAAGTGTGTACTTGCGGGAGGGCGTGGACGCCGGCCGATTCACCGGAAAGCTGAAAAGACGCTTCTCGAAAAAGTATTCCCTCGAAATCCTGAATAACAGGGAGCTTCGGGAACGCATACTCGCCATTTTCAACAGGAGTTTTTCCATAACCTACGCAATCGAGCTCATCGCAATTGTCGTTTCTTTGCTTGGCATGGTCAATGCCCTTCTGGTTCTGGTCCTGGAGAAGAAGCGGGAGATGAGCATCATCAGGTACCTCGGGGGGAGCTGGGCACAGATAAGGAATATGATAATTATTTCGGCGGGGATAATTGGTATGGCTGGAGTATTACTGGGGACCGTGATGGGACCGATAATCAGCATGGTGATCATACACGTGATCAACAGGCTCTCTTTCGGATGGGATGTGAGCTTCGAAGTTCCTCTCATCCCTCTCGCGATGCTCACGGCTCTTTTGTTCGTCACATGTCTCTCGGCGGGATTTCTTCCTTCGAAAGTTGCCCGAAAAATAGACCCGAAGGCTTTCATAAGTTTCGAGTGATAACTCAGTTTTCGTTTTCCCCGCAACGACCTGATGCATTTTGCCGGTGCATTCTTTCTTTATCAAGATGAGCACGTAACCGGCACCAGTTTGTTGAATCTTATAAGAGAACGAATCTTACAGTGGGCTCAGGAGAGGAGTCAGAAATGGTAAGAGTGAAAACCTTTACGTCCCAGCTCAAGATATTCCACGTTAAAAGGGAGCTCGACGGACTGGATAGTGAGGTCAACGAATTCCTGGAAAAAAACGGTATAACGAAGGTTATATCGGTCAGCGACACGAGCACGACGGGGGAAAGCGGAGAGGTAATCGGGTTGATCAGGGTGCTGGCATACGAAGCCCCATGACCCGGCGTTTCCGTCCGGCTCTCCCCGCCTAAAGACCCCGGGAGAAGATGCGGAACCTCAATGAGGAGGTCGCGACGGGGAGAGGCCGTGACGGCGGTTTCTTTAACATATTCCTTCTCTGTGCCGGTCAGATTTCGAAGATCCGGTCCAGCCGCTCGAGGTCGTTGATAACGCGCCATTTGGCACCGCCGGCTTCTACTTTTTTCCCCCATTTTTCGAGCCGGTCCATATATTCACGGGGGTCTACGTTGTCACTTCTCAGCTTCGTCACGTTCAAGGCGATGACGTCGATACCATCCATCTGAATCGGGAAATCCCTGACATGTCCCTTCACCAGGTCTTCCTTCAGGTCGGAAAAAATGAGAATGTACTTTTTTCCCGAACCCGTCTCGTTCAGGTACTCGACTGCCTGAAGGACTCCCCCCGTTATATCGGTGTGCGGGCTGCCCTTCACCGTTTTTACGAACTTTTGTATGTTTTCGGCAAAGAGACGCTTCTGACTGTTGGAATAGGATGGCCTCCGGTCAAATGTCATCTTTGTGACGATATCTTTTTCGCTGAAGCTTCCACTGTCTATTCGGGCGACGGCCAACGAGTCACCCGGCTTCAGTGTCGCAAGCAGGTAGTTGATGATGGAGTGTGCGTTTTTCAGCTCCCTCGTGTATGTCCCTGACGTATCGAGAAGCATGTAAACGCCCGTTGAATGGCTCTTGGTGTCTGCGCAGCTGACGGCGAAAAGGCTGCCGATCAGAAGTGCGCATAAGATCGTTCTTTTCATCTGAGCACCTCCTCTTTTGGCGCTTTCTGCGCGCTTTCCATCCGTTCCCTTATGAGCCGTTCGACCCAGAGGTGAGGGAACACGAGGAGGTCATAGAGGTTAACGAAGCCCTCACCGAGGTACCGGGCGATGTTCCCGATGAGCCGAAGTAGAAATGATACAGAGCGGAGGAAGGCGGCAGCCAGGGCACCGATTACGGTCCGCGATGATTGGATGAAGGATTCAAGGGGAATGGCAACGAAGGCAAGGGCGAAGGGAAGAATAAATCCCATGACCATCTGTCCAACCATCGGGATCCACCGGTGTACGGGTTGAACAGCCTCTGTGCTTGCAAGGGATTGCCTGAGGGCCTGCATGTCGGATGCGATGAGGTCGCGCATGAATGCGAGAGCTGCTTCAATGCCGGCCAGGATGCAGAGTATGGAGAACGTTATCAAGGCCATCTGCTTTCTCATCCTGTCATCCATTGTCCCGATGATGGGAAAGAGCCTCGTCACACGGAGAGCCTCCATGAGGTAGACACCCATCGCAGCCTCTACGAGTATGATGACCAGGGCGGCCACGTTTGCTGTTTGGAACGGGCCGATATAACTTCCCCCGCCGACCATTTCCGACATGGGAAGCGCGATGAGGTTGAAGTTGATTACCGCTCCGCCAATGGCGATCAAAAGGACGAACCCGGATATGAAGAACTGTGTCATCGATGAGGACGAGAGCATCCTCGCGGCCCTGTCCGTTCCCCGGAAAATTTCCTCATACTCCTGCATACGATAATCGATGACGGCAGATCGCTCGAAGAGCCCCGTTATGGTGTTGCCCACCTCTTCAAGCGTCCGGCTCAATTTTCTCCAATTGGGCATCATCTTTTTCATGATTTGCATTCGTTCCCGTGCGCCTTTGCGATACTCTTCCATGGTTTCTCTATGGTGCTTGGCAAGGGACTTGTTTATTTCCCCGAGCATGTTGGCTACCATCGGATCTCCCTTCGAGGGGATTTTTGCTACCGTTGAAATCGCACTCAGCCAGCTGGGAGGGGAGGGAGGTGTTTCCAAAGTCTCCCGGTAATTTTCGTCGATGCGGGAAATGAGCTCTCCAAGCTTCCTCTGAAGGTCAGGATACCCCTGGAGGTCCCGTCTGACCACCTGGTCGATGCGGTGAAACTCGCGCTCAATTTCCCTCTCGGCGGACTCCCTGCCCGAAGCTAAAAGTACCTCTCTGTTGCGGATCACCAGTTTTTTTTCGGCAAGCAGTACCGACTGTGACGCGATACGAAATGCGTTGTGCAAAACGCGGCAGAGAGATCGGATTATGCCGTGAGCGTAAGTCCGGGAAAAGTACAGAAGCGTTATTATAACGATTATGATGAGCACCACGGACAGCGCGGGATACTCCGGCCACAATATGAAGAGTGTTTTGGCAGACATAATGATTTCCCCCTTGATTGATGATTATTTGCCGATGGTTTTTCGATACCTTTTCAGGTCTCACCTTCCCGGCACAGGCGCGGGTTGTATTTCAGGGAAGAATGGTGCCAGCCCTACCGGACGATAACCATTCAGAATCTGTGCCAAGGGCGGATATTGTTGTGTCAATCAGATAACGGTCTGTTTTTGCTAAAGAAAAGCATAAGAGCCGGACACGCCTCGTATATCGTGAGGGTTGAACGAAAAGGCGGCCTATTACAATTTTGCATTTCAAATCCGAAATATTACGGCAATGCTCCAAAAAGAAATTTGATCGGTTCCCGTTTCCCATAAAGTTGTAATAGCGGCGAACTCTCTTATCCAGATGGGGAAAAAGAGATCCTCTTTTTTGCGGGAGGTTTTTAACGGCGTCGATCTTTTCAGTTGTGATAGGGTGTGAGATAAGTCGAACCGTTATAGACAGTTCGCATCACATCCATGGGGGAGGGGAATATGGCCAAGGTTGTATCGGATAACCTTATCATAAGGTTTGTCCAGAAAGGGACGGAAGAAACTGTTGACCTCATGAGCCTGTTCAATGCCAATCCGAACCGCATCGTATCGGTTGTCGGTACGGTGAACGAAGACGGAACGCCCAACACGGCACCCATGTCTCTCTTTTATTGTCCCGATGAAAAAACGATCGTTGCCGGTATGGTAAAGACGTCACAGACTGTTGCGAACATCAGGCGGAACGGGAAGCTCATCATGGAGGTGCTCTCCGGTGATGATGTTGCATACGGGGTGATCGGGGAAGGGGTCGTCGTGAAAGATCCTCTCGAATCCAGTGAGGCTACGCTGGGAATCAAAATTGTCGTAACCTCCGTAAAGCGCGACACTTCTCCCGCTCAAAGGGTCACATCAGGCCCCAAGATGACCCCGAGGTCCGAAAGAGCCGTTGAGTATGAAACAGCTGTCTGGGAAGAGCTGGTCAGGCTTGCATCGACGATCCCGTGACACAAATGCAGGCGCGATGGGGCCCTCTCCCGGGTGGCCTTTTCTTCCCTGAGAAAAGGCGTCGTCTGAGGCTGACCGTCTGCTTCAGCCACCTTCTCCGTTTTTGTGGCGGCCGCTGCGGATGAAACGGATCGTTGTCGTCACGAGCGTCACAACGGTAATCGGGATGACGAAGGCAACCATAACCTTGCTGAATATGGGCAGGGTCGCGTGATGGGTCGATTTCAGAATGAGGAATGCAGTATAGGCGACGTAATAGGCAAGAAAGAGAAGGCCCTCCCAGCGAGAGATGATATATCCGCTGAAAAATATAGGCAAGCAGGCGACTGCAACCGCAATCATCACCGGGATGTCGAACCTGATGGCCTGGGAGGAAACGACTATGCCGTCGGGCGCGACGATTCCCGTCAACCCCAGGGCGGCAAGTATGTTGAATATGTTGCTGCCAACGACATTGCCAACGGCGATATCACGCTCCCCCCGGATGGCGGCCACCAGGGAAGTGGCAACTTCGGGGAGGGAGGTTCCTGCCGCAACGATCGTGAGTCCTATCACGAGCTCGCTGACGCCGAGTGAGGTGGCTATCGCCGTTGCTCCATTGACAAGCCATCGTGATCCCAAAACGAGCGATACGAGCCCCCCCAGGATGAGGGTGATATTTACGAGCAAGTACCTGCCCGGTTGTTGCTCTCTCCCGGGTTGATGCTCGATTTCCCCCTCCTGCCGCCCGTTGTCCTCTTTCCTGCTCTTACGGATTGAAAAAGCCATGTAGGCCAGTATTCCCCCAAAGAGAATGAAACCCTCTACCCGACTGATCCTGCCGTTGGCGCCGAAAACGAGAGTCAGAACGGAAACACAGATCATAATGGGAACATCCAGCCTGATAAGCTGGCGTGAGACGAAAAGGGGCGCAATCGCGGCAGAAAGCCCGAGAATGAGAAGCACGTTGAGAATGTTGCTTCCCACCACGTTGCCGACGGCAATGTCCGCTTTTCCCGAAAGGCCGGAGAGGACACTTACGGCCATTTCAGGCGCGCTCGTTCCGAAGGAAACGACGGTCAATCCGATCACCAGATGTGAAACTCCCATGAACGTGGCGAGCCTGGAGGCTCCACGCACTAATGCCTCAGCCCCGGCGATGAGCAACCCGAGGCCGATAAAGAAAAAGAGGATCGCAGCAATGTCCATTATCAGAACTCTTCGACAAAAGGGTTATGAAATTATAAACTCCTTCCGTTCATTGAAAAAGCAAAGATCGCTTCTGCCGATCCCATGAAACAAATGCACCGGGGCCATCCTAGCGTCTTTTTACTTGATGGTCCCGTGGAAATTCTCCCTCCCTTCATCTCCTGTGGAAGCATGCTGCAAAAGGGTGTTACTATGAATGATAACGTACCGTGGCAGAGGGGAGAGTGGCTTCTTCTGAAAGAGTCAAAACGAGGGTGTTCGGGAGGACCGGTCGGGATGTAACGATCATTGGTCTGGGTGGTGAGGGGGTCCTTCGGACGCACGGGCAGGCAAAAGAGGCGCGGGCGGTAATTCGGGAAGCGATCATACAGGGGGTCACCTATTATGACTGCGCGCGGGTCTACGCGGGGAGCGAAAGCTACTACGGGTCCCTGTGGTCCGGGTCCCCGGAGGTACGCCGATCTCTCTTTCAGGCGAGCAAGTCTGCGAGACGCGATGCCGGGGGGGCAAAGGAGGACCTGGAAGTTTCGCTCTCAACCATGGCCGTTTCCTTTCTCGATCTCTGGCAGATTCACGATGTGAGAGATGAGTTTGATCTTGTTACCATAGGAAGGTCCGGTGGTGCGCTCGAGGCCTTCGTGGAAGCGAAAAAATCGGGGAAGGCAAGTTTTATAGGGGTTACGGGGCACCACGATCCTGAAATCCTGACCACTGCTGTGAATGATTGGCCCGTTGATTCCGTCATGCTGCCGGTAAACCCTGTTGAGGGCGTGATCGGCGGCTTTCTCGACGGCACACTGCCTGCGGCGAGAAAAAGGGGGCTTGCCGTCATCGGCATGAAAGTGCTCGGCGCCGGATACTACCTTGCAGAGGAGCAGGGCATTTCCCCGGGGTTGCTGCTCCGTTATGCGCTCTCATGGGATATAGACGTGGCGATCGTTGGGTGCAAAACTCCCGAGGAAGTCCAAACGATTTCAGAAATAGGGCGAACTTTCAGTCCTCTCACTTCTCAAGAGATGGAAAATATTGAAAATGTATTTAAACCGCATGCGGGCAAACTCGCCTATTATCGTGGGGTGCTATCCTGAGCGCGGTGGCCATGTAATTGCCGGGAAATGATTCGGTAGCTCGATTTTTCCTGCGGTATCGCTGCGGGGCCTTTATCGGAACGTTAAGATGGGCAACGCGCCATATCCTTGATCTTAGAGCTGGACCCAGTCCTCTTCCAGGACCTCGCCATTCAGGCTTACCACAACATACCTGACGGGGACTTTTCTGCTCGACTCCTGGAGAGCCTTTATGGTCAGGCCGACCAGGCCGTGACAACAGGGCACCTGCATTATCAACACTGTGAGGGTATTGATTTTCGCCTCATCGAACCAGCCTTTGATTTTTTCAACGTAGATATCCTGCCCCTGGTCGAGTTTCGGGCAGGCGATGGCCAGCGCCTTTCCCTTCAGGAATTCGGCGTGAAAATTGCCCATGGCAAAGGGGACGCAATCGGCAGCCAGGAGCACATCGGCATCCTGATAGTATGGAGCCGTCGGCGAGACCAGGTGCAGCTGGATGGGCCACTGTCTCAGCTGAGATTCGACCTTGCCGGTTGGTGTTTCCTGGCTCGACTCGTCCGTTTTGAATTCAAAGGTTCTCGAACCCGGACATCCTTCGAAGTTCTTCATGGTGTAACCTCCTTTACGTTGAGTCTTATTTCGATTTTTTTCACGAATGCCTCATGCTTTTTTGCGGCTTCTCCGAATGTCTTCTCTACTTCGTTGAACTTTGAGAACAGCTCCCCCACCTGGGAAATCGTGAGATTTCTGTCCATCCAGGGATATAAGATCTCATCCTCCTTCTTGATGTGTTCTCTCAGAATATCACCGTAGGCCCGCAGGTGTGTGGCGATCCCATCTGAATCATTGTTTTCGAGGGATTCTATGAGCGAATTGACATGGCCTCTCGCTTGGCGGTGGTCTTCGTTCATGGCTTTGATTATGTCCAGCTCTTCGTCAAAATATTTGAAGAGGATATCCTCCTCCTTGGCGTGGTGAAAACGGTCGGCATAGGAGCGAATAAAATCGATCCCCTCGAAGATCAACTGCCTGTCCCCGGCAGACGCAAAGTCAAATTTTCTGGCAACTTCGGGAATGAGCTCAGCCCATCTTTTTATGTAAACGTGTTCGTCAACGAGTCTTTTCATGGGAGGGGAATAGGTTATGTTTCCCTGCCTGCCCCCACCATCTCTTTTTATCTCCGGAAGGGGAACGATCCTGCCGGGGTAGATGACGCCGGCAATGCTCTCCATCATCTTCCGCTCATCCTCCCGGGGAAGATTATGAATATCAACCACATCGATTAGCTGGCACGTGCCAACGCTGCAGGGGACGCACCCGATACCGTATTCGTCCAGTATCTTTGCGACGGGTGGATATTGATCGATCAGATCCTTTATATTTTTCTTGAGATGGGCTTCCATGTTTCCGACCTCCGGAACGATAATTTTCTCTCTGTCTTCGAAAAAGAAGGTTATCTCCATTTTCCTTGAAGGTACCGCGAGTATCCTTGATTTCGGTCAAGAGCGCGCAAATAATCAAACCTTGGTCACCTTCTCTCATTGCGCGGAGTAAAGGGAGGGTGGACCGGAAGGGGTTGGCGTTAAAGCATCGCCAGAACCTGCGCGGTAACGCGCGAAATCTAAACCCTTTTCTTCCTGATTTTGATTGCAAACAGGGGCTCTTCGATGTATTCACTCCGGCAGACGGGGCATTTTCCGGGTTTTTTCGAGCGTTTTCTGCTGCGGAACTGAAAGCCGCACGTATTACACGCCGCGGGTTTGATCACAAAGGCCTGTTGCCCCCTGCCGACCGTGATCCTGATGTGTTCGAGATGCTGGTGTACATCTTTCTCGGAAATACCCGCCAGGTGAGACAGCTCTCTCGCAGAGAGAAAACGGCCCTCGAGGGCCTCCATTATTTTCCGGCGGATTGTCTCGGACCTTTTCGGTGGTATGGGAGGTTCTTTCCCTTTCATCGTCCCATCTCTTTTCATCCAGATGATAGTATAAAGTTAAATATACTTACCATAAAATCGTCGCCGGGGGATAGTTGCCCGTTTCTTTGCCCCTGTTTGGTATTTGCGCCGATGGGAAAGAGGAGGTATGGCATTGTACCCATTTATTCTCAAGGAGGTCGAGCAATATGCCGAGTCCCACACGGGTCCCGTTTCCTCGATTTTTCTCGAATTAGAGCGTGAGACCATCGAGGATACCGATCGGGCAAACATGCTCACGGGACGGGTTGTGGGGCTATTTCTCAAGATGCTGGTTCAGGTTTCAGGAGCGAAAAAAGTGGTTGAGATAGGCACATTTACCGGCTATTCGGCCCTCATGATGGCATCGGGCCTTCCCGAGGGAGGAGAGCTCGTCACCTGCGAGGTATCCGTCGAATACGCCAGGATCGCCAGAAAATACTTTGACAGAAGCCCTCACGGGAAAAAGATAAATATCCAGGTGGCTCCGGCACTCGAAACGGTTAAAAAGATCCCCGATGGATCGGTGGATTTCGTATTCATCGATGCCGACAAGGGGTCGTACCACCGGTATTATGAAGAGAGTCTCCGAATATTGAGACAGGGAGGGCTTATAGCAGTCGACAATGTTCTCTGGTACGGGAGCGTCCTCTCGCCTCGCGATGAGGACAGCCGCGCCATCACATCCTTCAATGCGATGGTCCTGAAAGATGAACGGGTCGAGAACGTGATCCTTACGGTGCGCGATGGGTTGTCTTTGATCCGGAAAGTGTGAGGGCTCGCACCACAAACGGCTTCCTTCTTCGTTTGTTAACGAATCGTTACATTTCCGTGAAAGTACTGTGACCTCGGTGAATCATCCTGTTAGCGGACGGATCGGTTTCATTCAAAGTCGGTTCGCAAAATAATTGAGATGCGGAGGGCTTCGTCCATGTTCATTCCGGGATGCATGGCGTCGGAGACCGGGCAACTGATCTCCATGGCTGGCGGAACCCTGTGGAAAAGGTGACGATACGCTCCCTTCGTTGCCCGCCTGATGTGGCCGGGAGAAGGCGGGCAGGCGGATTCCGGTTTCTCCTGGCCTGTCCGGGGGACATCTGTTATATAGTATCGTAGAAGCATGAACGCGGAGTTGAGCGGGGAGGTTAATGCGGAAAATCCTCGTTGTGGAAGACGACAGGGACATCGCAAAGATCCTGAAGATGCACCTTCAAGACATGGGATTTGAGGTGTCCCTGAAATATGATGGGACGAAAGGCCTCGATGCAGCCCTATCAGGATCCTTCGACATGATCATCCTCGACATCATGCTGCCGGGAGTGGATGGTTTGGAACTGTGCAGGAAGGTGAGGCAAAAACCCGGTTACGTGCCCATTCTCATGCTAACGGCCAAGTCTGCTGAGATAGACCGCGTTCTCGGTCTTGAGATCGGTGCCGATGATTATTTGACGAAACCCTTCAGCCTTCCTGAGCTTCAGGCCAGGGTCAGGGCGCTCTTTCGGCGTGTTGAGGCCCTCAGTTACACGGTCGGGGAGGATTCAAAGAAGATTATCGAAACCGGCCAATTGGTCATCGACCAGGAGAAACGAAGTGTCACGCTCAAAGGAACACCGATCCACCTGACAGCAAAGGAATTTGACCTCCTGGTCCGGTTTGCCGAAACGCCCGGGCGTGTTTATACACGGTCTCAACTGCTGGATCTCGTCTGGAATTACAGCTATCAGGGTTACGAACATACCGTCAACTCTCACATCAACCGGTTGCGGGCAAAGATCGAAGAAGACCCCGCGAGACCCCGTTACATACTCACCGTGTGGGGCGTGGGGTACAAATTTGCCAGCAGGGATGATTGAGCGAGGAAAGTTCCGTGTTGAAAACGCTCTACAGCAAGCTCGTGGCCGTTCTCCTCGCCCTTTTTTGCGTCATCGGCGTATTTTTTCTCCTGTCGATAATGCTCACAAACCAGTTGTATCATCAGGAAGTGAGGCAGAAACTGAACTTCACCCTGGCGAGCCATATAGTTTCGGGAAATACCCATTTGCGGAGAGGTCACGTTGATGATGAGGCCATGAAGGGTATCTTCAGCATGCTCATGGCCGTCAACCCCGACATAGAACTCTATTTGCTCGACCCGAAGGGGACGATTCTTTCCTATTCAGCACCAGCGGGGAAGGTGAAACGTGAGAGAGTCTCCCTGGGACCGATAAAAGTGTTTTTAGACGGAACGGGAATCTATCCCATTACCGGCGACGATCCGAGGGATCTCAACAGGAAGAAGGTGTTTTCGGTGGCACCCATCAAGCGAAACGATCGCACCGAGGGGTTTTTGTACATAATCCTGGGAGGTGAAAAGTTTGATTCGATCTCTCAGATGCTGCAGGGAAGTTACATTATACGGACGAGCGTTTTCATTGCCGGGGGGAGCCTTCTCTTTGCCCTTTTGACGGGCCTATTGCTCTTCAAACATTTGACGCGGCGGCTCGGGAAGCTCACGGAGGCAATCGATTCGTTCAAGGATGGCGATTTTTACGACAAACCCGATTATCTGGGGCGATTCGCTAAGGAAAGCGAAGACGAAATCGGCAGGCTCGGTCAGGCTTTTGGCAGGATGGCTGACACGATTCAAACCCAGATGAGGGCTCTTAAACAATCGGATACACACCGCCGGGAACTTGTATCCAGTATATCCCACGACCTCCGCACCCCCCTTGCATCTCTCCGGGGGTATCTGGAAACACTGCTTCTCAAGGAAAGCGCACTGGACCCCGAGGAAAGGCGGGAATACCTGATAACGGCGATAAAGCACAGCGAGCGACTGGGAAAGCTCATTTCCGAGCTCTTCGAGCTGTCAAAGCTCGATTCTCCCGATGTAAAACTGGAGATCGAACCCTTTTCCCTCTCCGAGCTCATTCAGGACATCGTACAGAAGTTTGTGATGTCGGCAGAAGGGAAGAAAGTATCCATCCGAACATCGATTCAGGGTCAGATTCCCTTCGTTCGCGCCGATATCGGGCTCGTGGAGAGAGCACTGGATAATCTTATCGAAAATGCATTGAGGTTTTCATCGGAGGGGGATACCGTGACGATCAGTCTGATGCCGGCCGATGAGAGGGTGATCGTGAAAGTTGCCGACACGGGAATTGGAATCAGCGAAGAGGATTTGCCGTTTATCTTCGACCGTTTCTTCCAGGCGAAGAGGGAAAATGGCGAGAAACTCGGGGGAGCGGGGATCGGCCTCGCTATTGCCAAACGGATCGTCTTGCTCCACGAAAGCGATATGGAAGTTGAGAGCGCCCTGAATAAGGGAACGACATTTACCTTCTCCCTTCCGGCAAAATCGGTTGCACAGTAAAGATAATGCCAATTTTTTCCCCCACGTATAAGGCGGGATCCGCCGCGAATGAAAAATGGGGGACGAAATGAAGGGGGCAGAAAGCGAATACCCCTGACGGCGCGAATCTATCAGTCAATCAGGGAATCAAAATTACAGAAAATCCTACTCGAGGAGCAGATTATTGATCGCTGATATCATATCGGGTGCAGGGTACTTTTTCCGGGGCTTTCAACTTGTGAAACAGCGCGGGCTTCGTCGCTTCGTTCTAATACCTCTGCTCATTAATTCCCTCGTGTTTTCCGGGGCTATACTGATCGGCATAGATAAGTACAATGACCTGCTCAGCTGGATTCTCCCGGCTGGAAACAGATGGTGGGCGGAAATTGCACGGGTCGTACTCTGGGTTTTCTTTGCTGCCGCTGCGCTCGTGGTGCTGCTCTTCGTGTTTACCCTGGTGGCCAATCTTATCGGCGCGCCCTTTAACGGTCTTTTGTCCGAAAAAGTGGCATTGATGCTCGCTGGAAAACAGGAGGAGGATACAGGAGGGCTCTCCGATTTTATCGCGACGATTGTGCCTTCAATTGTCAGTGAGCTGCGGAAGATCGTCTACTTCCTGCTCCTTGCGGCTCTCGTATTTATCCTCACCCTCATACCCGTGATAAACATATCCGCTCCTTTTCTCTGGTTTATCTTTTCTTCGTGGATTCTCGCGGTAGAGTATGTTGCCTATCCCATGGAAAACCGAAAATTGTATTTTTCCCAGGTAAAAACCAGGTTGCGGCAGGACCGCTGGCTGGCCCTCGGCTTCGGCATGGTTGCAGTGGGCGCGGGCCTGATACCCGTGGTAAACTTCTTCGTCATGCCGGTGGCGGTCGCCGGGGCTACAGCCCTGTGGGTGGAGCGACTGAGCCGGGAAGACCGTGCAAGGTAAGTGCAGCGGGATCACGGAAGCCCGACGGGACGGTAACGTTTCGTTCTCTCTCTAGATGGCACCTCTGTCCGGAAATAGGCACAAAGACCTAAAAAACTGCAGTTTTGGCAGGGTATTTTCAGTGAGGCGAATTAGGCACTCACCGCTGTGAGAGCCGATTACCGGTAAGCCTGGTGCAGGTACTGGGTGAGCATCCGATGACTGTTGAAAAAAGCGCCGTTTAAGGAAATGACGTCTTTCATTATACCGATAAACCGATCCCTTGTTTGGTAGTAGCAGGGGAGAACGCCCTCTTCCAGCTTTGCGTACAGGGCGCTTGCGTGGCAGGCATCAAGGGGTTCCCTCCCTTCTATGCCGGCACAGAGCCCGTCTTCGATGCACCAGCCCGTTATTCCCTCTATGTGTCCCTCCACCCACCACCCGTCCAGGATGCTCAGGCTCGGAACGCCGTTTACGGCCGCTTTCATCCCGCTCGTTCCTGAAGCTTCAAGTGGAGGGAGCGGAGTATTGAGCCAAACATCGACCCCCCCGCACAGAAGCTTTCCAAGAGCCATATCATAATTGGGCAGATAGGCAATCGGGATGTCGTTCTCGACTTTTTTTATCGTTGCGTGTATTTCCCGGATCAGCTCTTTTCCCCTCTGGTCCCGGGGATGAGCTTTTCCTGCGAAGACGATCTGAATGGGCCCCACCTTTTGGGTTATCGATATTAGCCTTTCGATGTCATGGAGAAGCAGGGTGGGGCGTTTGTAATCGGTCACCCTGCGGGCGAAGCCGATGGTGAAAATGTCCTTGTCGAATCCAACGTTTGCAACCCTGTTTACATGCTTTAAAAGAAGCTTTTTGGCCTCAACGTGGGTTGTCCATATCTCATCCGACGGTATCGAGATGGCATAGCGCAAAGAAAAGGGATCGCGCCGCCATTCGGGGAGGTGCAGGTCATAAAGCTTCTGGAAGGGCAATGATGCCCAGGTAGCAGCATGAACGCCGTTGGTGATGCTGTTTATCGGGTATCCCGGGAACATGTTCCTGGAGACCTGCCCATGCTTCATGGCCACCCCATTGACGAACCGGGAGCAGTGAAGCGCGAGAGCCGTCATGTTGAGATGGTCGTTTTGCCCGCATCCTTTAACGATGTGCCAGCGCTGCGGCCCCAGGACGCGGGCGGCCAGATCTTCGGGAAACTGGTCGTGGCCGGCAGGAACGGGGGTGTGGGTGGTGAAAACACACTGCTCCCTTATTTCATCTATCAGATCAGGGGTGATATATGCCGTCTGAGCTCTTTTTACGAGCGTCTCATGAATGAGAGCGGGTATAATCAGCGCGGCGTGCCCTTCGTTCAGGTGGAATCGCTTGATTTTTTCATACCCAAGCGCACGCAGTATTTTAAAACCGCCGATTCCGAGCACTACCTCCTGGCAGAGGCGATAATAACTGTCGCCGCCGTAGAGATTGTCGGTCAGGTGTTGGTCCTCCGCCAGGTTCTCGGGAAAAGCCGTGTCGAGGAAGTAAACGGGTACTTCGAATCCGGTGATCCCTGTCACTTTGTACCGCCAGACGCCAAGATGGACGGTGCGTCCGTTCAGCTCGACCACCACACGGGTTTCCAGCAGTTCGAGATAGTCATCTATTGCCCAGCGGTATGGCTCCTCCGATTGCTGTCCTTCCTCGTTCAAGTTCTGGAAATAATAGCCCTGCCGGTAAAGAAGCGTCACCGCTACCATGGGTATTTCGAGATCTGCTGCCGACCTGATGGTATCGCCGGCCAGAACGCCGAGCCCCCCCGAGTAAGTCGGAATTGAAGGATCCAGTCCGATTTCCATGGAAAAGTAAGCGATGACCTCTTTTGGAAAAATCCCCATATGTATCTCTCCGTCTCGATGAATAAAAGTTCCACAAAACGTTGTGCCGCGTAAGATAGCGGCATGTATTTAGGTTGAGAGACTTTTTACAGCATTTCTCCCGCTCCGTCAACCAGTAAATCGTTCCCCACGGAAACTATTTGAAAAATATTAAGCTTTCTTCGGCAAGAAAGGGTTTTCGACAAGAATATTTTTCCCGGCTTGAAAGATATATCCCGGTCCTTCCCTGTTTGAACGATACCTCTTTGCTCGCAGTCCCATCAAAAACGTTTCCCGAAATTGCCGGAACCGTTCTCAAACCTCTCCATGCTCAGCGATCTTTTCGTCTTCGTACCCTGCATGTTCCCTGCGGTACATCTCCATGATTGCCATGACCGCCGAGCCGGCGCCGAGGGCCCTTTCCCAGTACTTTCCGTTGAACTTTTTGAGAAGTCTGTATATCACGTAGGTGAATTCCCCGGCTGCATCCGCAGAATCATCGGGCAGAAGGTTCAGGATGCTTTCGATGGCCTCTGTGTATTTTTCCCTCTCCTTGATCGGTATATAGGGCATGGGTAAATCCTTTGAGGCATAGCGATTATTGACCCTTTCGGCACGTGAGCCGGGGTCAGTCGTTGAGTTTGTCGATCTCTTCCAGGATCTTGCCGTTGTCGGGTACCCCCTTCTGAATGAGCCTGATGATGCCGTCTCTGTCTATCAGAAAGGTTATCCTTCCTCCCGAGTAGATTTTTCTCAAATCCCCCGCTGTGTCGGAGATAAGGGGGAAGTTGATGCCGTATTTGCCTCTGAATCTTTCGTGCGTCTCGATGGTATCGGGACTTACACCCAGAACCTGGGTGTTTCGGCTCTTGAACTTCTCCAGGTCACCCTGGAAAACCTGCATCTCGAGCGTTCAGACGGGGGTAAAATCCGCGTAGTAAAATGCCAGGACCACATGGTTTTTTCCGATATAGTCATTGAGGCTTATCTTCCCCCGGGTGGACTCGGCCGTGAAAAGGGGGGCCTGATCTCCCACTTCGAGCCCATGTGCGGGAATGGCAGCAGATATGAGTGACATCAAAAATGCCGTGATGGAAAATTTTCTGCTCATGTCTCCTCCTCTTTGCTGTTTTGCTCTTCTATCGTTCACGATTCCCCGGCCCGTTAGGTGCCCGCGGCTCTTCGAAGCTACGGCCACACCTCAGCGGCCTGCGGGTAGAGTTTTGTCAACGGGTGGTTCCTGCAATCGTGTTTTCTGGCCGGGCACGTTTTTCTTCCGTACTCTATGAGCCGGTAGGTAAAATCGAACCATTCGCTCTTCGGAAGAATTGCCATCAGGTCCTGCTCGATCTTGTCGGGATCTTTGTTATCGGTCAGGCCGAGCTTCCGTGAGAGTCTTTTCACATGGGTGTCCACTGCAATTCCTTCGACGATTCCATGAGCGTTTCCCAGTACTATGTTGGCTGTTTTGCGGGCTACCCCCGGAAGGGCCAGAAGTTCATCCATCGTTTTCGGTATCTTGCCGCCGTGTTTTTCCTTCACAATCCTGGCCGCCGCCAGAATATTTTTTGTCTTGTTTCGAAAAAAACCCGTCGGCTTTATGTCTTTTTCGAATTTTTCCGGGTCCGCTGCGACATATGCATCGAGGGTTCTGTATTTCTCGAACAGAGTCTGGGTCACTTCGTTTACCTTTTTGTCCGTGCACTGGGCTGAGAGCACGACCGCAACGAGAAGCTCCCAGTCGTTGGTGTAGTTGAGTGCGATCTTCGCGTCAGGAAAGAGCTCTTTCAACTGCCTGAGCATTTTTCTCGCCCGTTGCTTGCGCTTCTTTTCATCATTTCCGATCGTTTTTCCTTTAATTGTGCTCGTCTTTGCCATCTTCCTCTTTCCCCCCTCTCGACAGGGTTGCGGGATCCAGAAACTGGTCGGGCCATACCGGAAAATCCCATCCGGGGTATGGAAGAGTAGGATGAAAAATCCCCCCGATGGATTTCAAAAAATGTTTCGAGAACAGCTTTCGACAGCCTTTGCCATTTTCTGAAACTTTCTCCCCTTTCTCACACCGGTGAAGGTTCAACAGAATTATAGCGAATTGGTGCTGTTTGGTGAAGATTGTTCGTTTATCACTCTCGCGAAGCCGCGGACAAAACGAAGGCATCTAAAGGTATGGAAAGGGAAGCACATCACATTTGACTCACGGAGGGAACATGAAACTGAAAGGAAAACGGATTGCAGTCCTGGTAGAAAACATCTATCAGGAGCTGGAGGTATGGTACCCTGTGCTGCGGTTTCGCGAAGCCGGCGCCGGGGTAACGATCGTGGGTTCCGGGGAAAAATCATACAAATCCAAACACGGCTATCCCGTCACGGCCGATACGAGCGCCGACAAGGTGAAGGCCGGTGACTTCGATGCCATAATCATTCCCGGGGGCTATGCGCCCGATATAATGAGGCGCCATCCATCCATGGTTGAGCTGGTGAGAGACATGGCGGATCAGGGCAAGGTTGTGGGCTCCATATGCCACGGCGGGTGGATGCTCGTATCCGCTGATGTTCTGAGGAATAAGCGGGCAACATCTTACTTTTCTATCAAAGATGACCTGGTAAACGCCGGTGCGATATACGAAGACAGCGAGGTTGTCCGGGACGGGAATTTGATCACATCACGCACGCCCGATGACCTCCCCGCTTTCTGCCGGACCATAATCAAAGCCCTTTCCGAGAAGAAGAAGGCGTCGTCCGTCGACGCCGCATGAACGAGGGGGAAGGCGGGATATGCCACTTTCTCGCCAACGCGGTCAGATTTTGTTGAGCCCGTCGAGAGCCGCAACCCTGTAAGCTTCGGCCAGGGTGGGGTAGTTGAAGACCGTGTCGCGAAAGTAGTCTATCTTCCCCCCGTGTGCGAGAACTGCCTGTCCGATGTGTATTATCTCGGCAGCGTTTTCACCGATAGCGTGGATGCCGAGAACTTTGAGGTTACCGGGATCGAACAGGATTTTCAAGAGCCCGATCTCATCTCCCAGAATCTGGCCTTTTGCGAGCTCCTCGTACCGTGCGATTCCGAACTCGTACGGCACCTTGCTTGCGGTGAGTTGTTGCTCTGTCATGCCCACCATGGATATCTCCGGGATCGTATAAATTCCGTAGGGAAGGAGCTCGGCTGACATTTGCCCGGGGATCCCAAATATGTGACAGCTCGCCAGCCGACCCTGCTCCATCGATGTGGCGGCGAGGGCGGGAAATCCTATAACATCGCCGGCGGCGTAAATATGGGGCACGTCGGTCTGGAACCGGTCGTTCACCGTCAGCCGTCCGCGGCTGTCCGGGGAAAGGCCGGCTGCTTCTACGTTGATCGTGTCGGTGTTTCCCTGACGCCCGACCGTATAAAGGAGAAAGTCTCCCCGGATGATCTTCCCGCTTCCCAGGCGGGCGATGACGCGGTTCTGATTATCCTTTTCCACGGACACTACCGTCTCACCGAGCCTGAACGACGCCCTGTGGCGGCGCATCAGGTACATGAGGGAATCGATGATTTCCCGGTCGACAAAATCGAGGATGGTCGACTTCTGGTCGATTATGCTGACTTCCCTGTTGAGCGCGGTAAACATGGAGGCGTATTCGAGACCGGTAACACCTGCTCCCACGACTATCAACTGTCGTGGGATTTCCTCTATGTGGAGCAGTTGATCAGAGTCGCAGATCTGCTTGCCGTCAAGAGGGATTTCTTTGGTGTGATGGGGGCGGGTTCCGCAAGCTATGAGGATATAATCTCCCGTTACCGTTATCGGTCCCGTTTCTGTGTGAACCTCGATGGTATGAGGGTCGAGAAACCGTGCTATGCCACCGATAACGGCTATACCGTTCCGCGAAAGCTGGGAGGCGATGACGTCTATTTCTCGTTCCACAACTTTCTGCACCCACATGACGAGATCGGGAAAGGACACTTTTTCCTTAAGCATGTAGTCTTTTCCGTAGAACGATCGCTGCCGGAATCCCGAGAGATAGAGGATGGCCTCCCTGAGGGTTTTGCTCGGGATTGTCCCCGTGTGGACGCAAACGCCCCCCATCATGTGGATGCTGTCGATGACGGCAACCCGCTTGTTAAGCTTGGCAGCGCATATGGCGCCCTTCTGGCCGGCCGGGCCGCTCCCGATAACTAACAGATCATAGTGTTCATCGCTCATCGCATTGTTCCTTTCCTACGATGATATCGTGACCGTTGGAAAGATGGCAAGTCCCGGGCCGTGATCTCCGGAAATACGATACACCCTTTTACGAGGAAATCCCTTCGATGGGGAAAGATATAATCCCCCTTTGCTTCCCCTATGGGTGCGGCTCTTTCTTCTTGGTGTCTGTCGGGGCTATTTAACTATCAGGGGCTTGGACTTTCCGGGAAAATAGGGTGCGTTTGCCGGAGAGTCCATGAGACCCCACAGCTTTCCCCTGTCTGTGAGACTCAGTATGGTGTACATCAATTCGGGACCGCGAAGAAGACCGAGCGCCCCCATTTGACAGCTCGTCTCGTTGAACTTGCTTACGTCGTCGACGCGGACATGTTTGCCCCGCATCATGAGAGGAACGGGCTCCCCTGAATGTATCATCCTGCCGCTGCTGGGGGTCGAATGGTCTGAAGTTACGATGAAGAGCAGTTCTTCATCTGTGACGATCTCTTTAACGGCGTAAGACAGAGCGTTGTCGAGAGATTCGATTACGCTTCTTTTTCGCTCGGGGTCCTTCGTGTGGGCTGCAACATCCGGCGCCTTTGTGTGGACGTGTACGAAGTCGAAGTCTCTTGCCTCATGTGCGCATTTTAATTTCTCGAAAAGGTCTCTCTCGTGATTTCCGCTTTCCTCCACCATCAGAGTTTCCATGCCGATCATCTGGCCCAAGCCGCGATACACAGCTTCCGATGAGATCGATAGGCCTTTCAAGCCCCATTTTTCATTGAAAGACTTGAGATTTTTCTGTTTCCCCGCCCTCTGGGTGCCGAGGGCGTTTATCGGCAAGAGCCCTTTTCTCTCCCTTTTTCTGTTGGCAGGATGTGCCGATAATTTTCTGTGACACCAGACCAGGTATCGGTTCAGGATTTTCGCCGTTTTCTCGGCAGCTTCCCATTCTTCTCCGATATCTGCCATGGGAAGTACTTCCATCAGGGGGCGACCTTCGTGGATCGGGTTGGAATCAGTTATTTTCCCGGAGGCTTTGCCGCGGATGACGATGATACCCTCTATGCCGCTTGTGGGGAAAAAGGTGATCTCCAGCCCTTCCCCTTCGAACGATCTTACGGTTTCCTGGAGAATGGTGCACGTCTCCCGGTCAACGACAGGGTCTTCTTCCTCGACGATGAGCACCCCCTTTTCTTTTCTGGTGGCGAAGATCCTGGCGAGAACTGCCACATCTTCCTCTCCGAATGGGAGGCTGTATCCAATGGCCTCGATAGGGCCTCTTCCGGGAAACTCCTGGAGGTCGTACCCGAACAGGAGAAAGTGGGCCACTTCGCTCGCCATCGCGATGCCCGGGATAGAGCTGTGATACATGCCGTTAGCGCTGATTTTGGATATGTAATCCAGGTTCGGCGTGGAAGCCGCCTGAAGGGGAGTTTTCCCTCCGTAGATTCTGTGGCCCCTGTCGCCGAGGCCATCGAGGAGAAGAAGGATGATCCGCATGAGTCAATTATATATTCATATCCTCGATCAATTCTTGGCAAATGAAAAATTTCGGGTTTCCGATCCTCAGATTAAGGATGGAAACCCGAAAATACGATATGTCCCGGTCCTGCCTGCCCTGAGCAGAGAAACCCGAATCGCATCACTGAAAGGTTTTCAGTATGTATTCAGCGATCTTGGTGGCGTCTTCGTTGGAAATCTTTTCCTCCGGGAATTTAGTCATTCCCGGCCCCGGATTCCTCATGTTCTCTACGATATCTTCCGCCGTCTTGATGTTGTTTGCATCGAGGTCATTCTTATGGAGCGTTTTTTTGGAATTGATGATGTTGCCGCCGTCTGGGTGACATATGGCACAATGTGTTTTGAAAAGAGCTTCACCCTCATCACTAACTTCTGAGGCGGCTTTTGCTGCAGTTTCCGCACTGGCAGCACCCTCTTTGTCCGCCATCATCGTTCCGCTCGCCGCTTTTCCCGTTTCCGCGGCCTCCCCCATCAACTCTTTCCCTTCTCGGGCAGGTTTGGCCTCCTCTTTCGGTTTCGCCTGGCAGCCGGGAGCGATGTAGAAAAGGAACACCAGCGACATGATGAAAAGTCCAATTAGGTTTTTCTTCATCACTTCCTCCGATTCGGTTATTTTACTTTTCCGCTGGGGGCTTTTCCATCATCTCCTTGCCTTTTTCCATCACTTCCCCCGCGGCTTCCTTGCCTTCTTCAACGGCCTCACCGACAGCTTCCTTCCCTTCCTCGACAGCTTCCTTCCCTTCCTCGACAGCTTCCTTCCCTTCCTCAACAGCCTCCTTTCCTTCCTCCATGACTTCCTTTCCCATCTCCTTAGCGGGTTCGGTAACCTCTGCCGGCTTCACTTCTTCTTTCGGTTTTTGCTGGCAGCCAGGAGCGACGAATAAAAAAGTTACAAGTGAAATGACAATTGACAACGATACGAGATGCCTCATTGTGGCCTCCTTCATTAGATATTTTTCTGTTCACTTCGCCCCTTTGTAAAAAGGGTGGAAGTGTGATATTAAGCGCTGGCCAGGATAATGGTCAGAAACTGCAGCCGTCGGTTACACGCGGATCGACAGTTTCCGAAATACCTTATTCCTGAGCCAAAGCCCCTCGATTGTTTATATAGAATTAACTTACGGGATAAAATGGGGAAATTCAACAAAAAAATGTTGAAGAGCCTTTCTTGATGTTTTTTCCATAGAAGGTGTTGTTTACCCGAGATTCTAGGGGAGTTGGTTGTATTTGCCTTTTCACAAGGTGGGTTTGGTCTGGATCTGTTTATTGCCTTTCGGACTAAAACGGTCGCTATACAAGCGCGGATGTTTTCGGTTCGGGAAACGGGACGATTTACTGTCAATCTGAGATGGCGTTTATTGAGGTGCCAGCTCCCGCACGATTATACAATCCCTCGCGGGTTGTTTTTTTTGCCTGTCGAACAGTTTCTTCGGCTTGAAATCGAGGTTGCCGTCGTAGCTGAAGAGCGTCGCAGAAGGACGGAAAACTTTCTCCTCCCTGCTTCCGTAGAGGGGAAATGCGCTGGCAACCTGCGATGCTTCAATGAGGTTTCTGTCCTCGTCCGCATCGCTGCGGCTGGAGAGGCAGTACTCCACGGTTCTGGCCATATTTGAACCGGCTGTATTCGCCTTTGCTTCATGCTCCGACAACTTGTCGTGATATGCAAATGAAGGGACCGCAAGTGCGGTGAGCCATATTCCACAAACCATCGTAATGATGATCGAGAATGCCTTTTTCATGATATCAACCCCGATCCTCACTGTTTACTCATTTGATTGCCGCGCTTCACCGGAGATTCAGACTTTTTCCTCGCGGGAAAAGAAAGTTTCGGTTTCACCCTGTCGGGGCCACAACTGCGGCCTGGTTCCAGCCACCGATCCGATGCAAAATTGCTGAATTAGATGGGTTATCTTGAAGATGGTGGGGGAAGAATGGTATTCTATATGTGTGGAGCGCAGTTCCTCCCTGTAGCTGGATGTGGGGTGCGAATGCTCTCTCAAACTTCAGAATCTGAACTGTTCAGGGGTATCGCGAAAAATGAGGCCGTATTTATTGAGCAGTTCATGAGGGAGCGGCATTTTCCCAAGGGATCGCATATCTTCTCCGAGGGAAGCCACAGCGACTGTATATATATCCTGAACAGTGGGCTGGTGAAGCTCATTTCTCATTCGGAAAAGGGTGAAGAGACGATTCTGCACATTTTAAAGGAGGGCAGCATTTTCGGCGAGCTCTTGTTCGCCAGCGATAAGAGAATCGTCACGGCGCTGGCAAGCATGGATGTTACCGTGACGGCCATTCCCCGGAAAGACTTCTTCAAAATTTTAAAGGTGGTCCCCATGGTCTGTCAAAACTTTATCAAAATACTATCGAAGAGACTGATGAAGATAGAGAGGGAATTTGCCCACTTCGGGCACACCTGGTCCTATCATCGCCTGGCGATGGTTCTCCTCGAGATCTGCGATGAACATGGCACACAGACGCACGATGGGACGGTTATTCCTTTTCCCCTTACCCACGAGGAGCTTGCGAACCTGATCGGAACGACGCGGGAGACCGTTACCCATCAGCTCAAGAAATTCAAGGATATGGGCTTTCTCAGCAATAAGGGGAGGAAACTGGTCATAAAAAGGTCAACCCTGGAAGAATATCTCAAATCTTGAGTGTGATGGAGCGCATTCTGACCGGATATCTTTGTGAAAGGTCTCACAGAATCTATTTCACAAATTCTCTATAGTATAAGCGGAAAGAAGAAGCGTTGATCCCGGAGTTCGCCGGGCCCTGCGAAATCCCCGGTGGATGAAGATGTCGGCGTAAAAAAGGAGGTGCGAGTCATGGAAGCCATCCTTTACACGTCCCAGATCGGGGTATCATTTACTGGCGGGCTGATACTGCTTCTTGCTGCCATCGCTATTGTCCTGCTCGGTTATCTTTCCTCCGAAGAGGGTGAAAGGGGGAGGATATTCTGGGCTGAGTGGCCTCTTCCCGATTCCGGAATGTCAAAGGCAGTTCTGGGTAAGGACGTGCCCAAGGCGGCCTGATTGATCAGGTAAGCGCCTAACCATCCGGAATACCCTTCCTGTTGAAACTTTTCCGGGTAAGGTGACTTTATACGTTTTATTTCAACTGTCCCGACCGATCTTTCGTGGGCCATTTCGACGCTCTTGCCCTTCTTTGCGGCCATAGTTGGCATCGTCGCGTTCGTCGCTTATTTTCGGGGAGAGCGTAACCGCTCTCCCCGGTTGCGTTTTTACTCGTCCAGCAATCTTGCTTTCTCTATAACAACGGGTTCGCGCGGCACATCCCTGAACATTTTTACCTGGTGAGTGGAGACAGCCTGAATTTTATCGACCACGTCCATTCCATCTATGACTTTCCCGAAGACCGCGTATCCATATCCCCTTGGCGTCTTGTCCACGTGATCGAGATTTTTGTTGTCTGCAACGTTTATGTAAAACTGTGAGGTGGCCGAGTCGACTTCCATGGTGCGGGCCATTGCGATCGTTCCCCGCTCGTTCGAGAGTTCTGTGCCCGCTTCGTTTTTTATCGGCGGCCGCGTCGGTCGCCTCGGCTTCATGTCAGGGAGGAATCCGCCAGCCTGGATGACGAAATCTTTGATGACCCTGTGAAATACGAGGCCGTCGAAGAACCCCTCTTTGACGTAGGCGAGAAAATTTTCCACCGAAAGCGGAGCCATTTCGGGGTTGAGTTCGATTTTTATGTCCCCGAGGGAAGTTTCGATCATGACCATCGGATTTTTTGTCTCTGTGCCGTTTCCCGCCATTACTGCACTCGATAAAATGGCAAAAGTCAGGATAAGCGTAAGCGTCTTGCCCAATTTCATTCCTCCTTTCATTATATTAAAATATCCTTGATAGGTTAATTGCGCGTGATGGCCCATTCTATCTTTAATCACCGCTGAGTTCCAACGGAGTCACCCTGAAACCCGAAGGGTAGATCACGAACCTAAGATTATAGAACAATTGGAGCGAGGAGTGAATCGAGATGAAAATAAAAATCCCACCCCCAGCTCTCTTCTCGGCTTGTCTTCTTGGATTTTTTCTGCAAATTGCCTTTCATCAGGTCTCGTTTGGAGATGAAATCCCCCTTGAAAAGATCGTCCTTCCTCCCGGATTTGCGATAACCATCTTCGCCCGTAACGTCCCGGGTGCGCGTTCGATGACCCTCGGGGAAAAGGGGACCCTCTTTGTCGGAACAAGGAAGGAAGGCAAGGTGTACGCGATCAGCGACACAGACGGCGACAACAGGGCCGATGAAGTAGTAACGATTGCCAGTGGGCTGAACATGCCAAATGGGGTCGCCTTCAGAAAGGGATCTCTCTACGTAGCATGCCTGAACCGGGTCATCCGGTTCGATAATATAGAGACCCGCCTTAAAAATCCCCCGGCGTCACAGGTCCTCTATGATCAATTGCCACGAGACCGTCACCATGGATGGAAATTTATCCGCTTTGGCCCCGACGGATATCTCTACGTTCCCGTCGGCGCCCCCTGTAACGTCTGTGAGAGAGATGATGAGCGGTACGCATCGATTCTGAGAATGGGACTGGACGGCCACGGTGTTGAAGTTTTTGCTGCGGGGGTAAGGAACACAGTGGGATTCGACTGGCATCCGGAAACGGGTGAGTTGTGGTTTACCGATAACGGCCGCGACTGGCTCGGTGATGATCTTCCGCCCGATGAGTTGAACCGCGCGCCGGTGAAGGGGCTACACTTCGGTTTTCCTTATTGCCACGGTGGTGATATTCCCGACCCCAAATTTGGGAAGAAGCGCCGATGCGAGGAGTTTGTTCCTCCGGCGATAAAGTTGGGACCCCATGTAGCATCGTTGGGCATGCGCTTTTACACGGGGGGAATGTTTCCGAAAAAATATCGCCAGCAGATTTTCATCGCCGAGCACGGTTCATGGAACCGCAGCGTACCAATAGGCTACAGGATTTCTCTGGTAGAGCTCGATGGAAACAGGGCGGTTCGTTACTCGGTATTTGCCGAGGGGTGGCTCCAGGGAAGCCGTCCATTCGGCCGTCCGGTAGATGTGCTCGTAAAGGCGGACGGCTCACTTCTGATATCAGACGATCTGGCAGGAGTAGTTTACCGCATCAGCTACGTGCAATAACACGTCAGTCGATGTCGAGCACGACATCGCATTTCGTGGGCATAACCAGTCGCTCAAAATCGGCGAATGTGATCTTCACCGTATCATGGTGCGTGCATGCGGTGAAAAATATCTCCTCCTGTTCTCCCAGCAATGCATCGACGAGTACGGGAATGTTGTAGAGATTCCCAAATACATGCAGAGCGCCTAGTTCACAGCCGCTGAAAATGTGGGTAAACTCATCTTCCTTCGCGAGTCTGACAGTGCGGTCACCGAGACACCTTTTTGTTTTTTCTAAATCGAGTTTTTTGTGTGCCGGGATAACCACCATGTAGAGCTTCCCGTTTCCCCAGATGATCACCGATTTTGCCCTCTGCTTTCCCGGGGTGTGGGAGAGGGCTGCTTTTTCCTGCGATGTGTAGGCTTCAGAGTGGACCAAATGCTCGTATTTTACGCCATTTTCCTCGAGGTATTGTTTAAGGCTGCGAAACGGTGACATGGCTTCACCTCCTTGCCGCTCGGGCAGTGAAAAGCGTTCGTGGGCTCTCTCCATCCATAGGGGTGTAAAATCATTATCGCAGTGTTATGCGGCCCTTGTCCAGCATGGGTGTTCTGAAATTCGGTGGCAGGTGGATGGGAAGAGATGGGGGGCACGGAGAAGGGAAAGACGGTATGCCTGCCTCGGAGAATTTGAGCGTAACGTTCTTAACATCCCTCTGAACGGCGGTGTGGAAGGGTTCTCACCCATAACGGGCTTATTTATTGATGTAATTTATGTTTTCTCTATTTGGAACCAGATGGAAGAAAGATACTTTTCGGGGAATTTGCGGGAAAAAACGTTGCACCTGTTTGTCTAAACGTCAAGCATCCAATCGTTGCGTAATCACCGGGTGTTGATCGATTGTTTGCGGGTTCCGGCATTATCGATTATTATTGTTTGAAAGGTTTCCCGAACATATCTGGCTTTTTTGGAGAATTCTCGGAAAATGAGAGTACTTATCCTTCATGTGGACAGGTTCCTCTGCAGGGTAACGGAGCGGGGAAGGTCCAGGGTTTTCGAGGAGCCGGAGCAAAGAGAGATCGATTTGGTGGAGGGGCTTGTAGTGCTGACGAGCATCGAGGAAAGGGACGAGGGGAGCCTCGAGGAGGTGTGCGAGCGCGGCGCCGATGAGATTGGAAAACTGGCAGGCAACTTGAAGGTCACACGGATCTTAATTCACCCCTTCGCGCACCTTTTTGGAGATCTGTCCAGTCCCCACGTGGCGGTTAATGGATTGCGGCTCCTTGCGAAAAAGCTTTCTGACAGGGGTTTCGGCGTTCAGAGGACCCCGTTTGGCTGGTTTAACACCCTCGAGATAAGAGCGAAAGGGCACCGACTTTCCCGGGTGGCTCGTATTATCACTGCCGATTGTTGATAGTCTTATCCCCGGGTCCGGGCTCCGCTTCCAAAGGGCAAGATACTGTTTACGGTCCCGCGAACCGGTTGCAACTTTGAGTAATGAAAGGGTTTCGGGTAAAATCATTTATTACAATATTAAAGGGGGGCTCAAATGATTCTATCAAGGGGTATCTGTGCAATCGTTTCCGCCTTTTTATTCCTGGCGCTTTTTTCATCTCCCTGCTTTCCAGACGTGATGGTCGAGCGAACCATCAAAACGGGAGGGACTGCTGCCGCGGAAATACACGAGATCGACTACATCAAAGGCATGACAAAACGGACGGACTCCAAGATGAAATTTACGGGCAAGGTCTTCGGTATGTTAACGAAGCCGAAGGATCTCTCGACGATTTACCGGGTGGACAAGGATCTGATCTGGGAGGTAAACCATACCAAGAAGACCTACACAGAGAGACCTATTTCTTTATCGGAAGAGGAGCGACAGGATCGGTCCGGACACGGGGAAGAGGTGTCGGAAGAGGAAAAGGTAGAGGATGAGAGGGAGAAAGACGAGGTGAGGGTCGTTCGGAACGAGTTTTCCATCAAGGAGACGGGGGAAGAGAAGACGATCAATGGATTTCCCTGCAGACAGTACCTGCTGACCTGGCTTGTGGAGACGGAGAACCTAGAGACGAAGGAACGAAGCAAGAGCATCATGACGGGGGATTTCTGGAACGCTCCTGAGGAGAAGAGGATCGTGCAATTGATGGCCGAGGAAGGATCTTTCAACAGGGCCTACCTGAAGAAGCTGGGGCTGGAGATGACTCCCGACGATATGAAAAAATTCGGCCTGAAGATTATCGGCGGCATGATGGGCGCCATGGGGGATGACCTGAAAAAAGAGATGGCCAAGATGAAGGGCTATCCCATCGCCACTTCCATAAAGTGGGAGACAGAGGGGGACAGGAAAGAGGAGCCGGCCGGGGAAGAAAAAGAGAGCGTTGACCTCTCGAAAGGCGTCAAAGGCGCTCTCGGGGGACTGTTCAAGAAGAAGGCGAAGGAGAGCATGAAGGAGAAAGAGGGGGATCGTCGATTGATATTCGAATCCCACACGGAAATCAAGAGCATCGACACTTCGCCTTTCCCCGGAAGCCAGTTCGAGGTCCCCAAAGAGTACAGCAAGGAAAAAGGATCCCTATAATATGGGGAAAGAGTGATTTTGCGAAGAGGTGTGAACCGGTAAGCACATCGGGGCCCGCGATCAGTTTCTGGCAGGGTTGCTTAGAGGAGGCGCTCTTCCGGGCCCTGCTCCCCGGGGGGTTGTATCCCTGGCTCGAGGTTTCCCAGTCTCACACCAATGAGCCGCAATTTTTTGTTCAGCCGGAACCTTGCCAGGCAGTCGAAGGCAGCACTCCTTACGACGGTGATCGAGTCCGTTGCCCCGGCAAGAGTCTTGGTCCTTGTTTGCGTTTCGAAATCGCCAAATCTCACCTTCACCGTGACGCTTCGCGCCCGAAAACCTCTCTCGATCATCCTGTCGACGGTGTTTTTCACGAGCTTTGCCAGTGTGACCCGTATAACCTGATGTTTCCCCGTGTCTCTTTGAAACGTGGTCTCCTTGCCGATGGACTTCGGTTCCCGATAGGGCACGATTTCGCCATCGTCAAACCCACGCGAAGCCCTGTGGAGGTGGTGGGCGTGGGATCTTCCGAAGAGGCGCAAGAGATGGGGAAGAGGCGTTTGGGCCAGCGCGCCGATCGTCCTGATGCCGCGTGCTCTCAGGCGGGCCTCGGTTTTTGGACCGACGCCACGGAGTTTTTTTATCGGGAGGGTCCAGAAGATACTTTCGATTTCAGCTTTGGTAATTTTCGAGAGCCCGCCCGGTTTATCCAAGTCCGAAGCCGTCTTGGCCAGAAGTTTGTTCGGGCCGATCCCGATTGAACAGGTAAGGCCCGTTTCGGCCCGTATCATCTCTTTTATCCCTTTCGCCACTTCCTCCGGGTTTTTCCGAAGGAGCGACACGTCGATGTAAGCTTCGTCGATTCCCACATCTTCCATAACGGGGGAAACGCTGCGGAGGATATCCTTGATTATTCTGGACACCCTCGCGTACTCTTCGAAGTCGACGGGGAGAAAAACGGCATGGGGGCAGAGCTGTTTCGCTGTTTGAAGAGGCATTGCCGAGTGTACCCCGAAATGGCGCACCTCGTATGAGGCCGATGCCACGACCCCTCTTTTGGAAGGATCGCCGGTGCCACCGACAATCACGGGTTTCCCCGCGAGCTCAGGCCGCCTGTTTTGCTCTACGGCGGCGAAAAACGCGTCCATGTCTATGTGGAGTATCCACCGCATACTGATAATATCGGCTCTGCATCAAGGTGTATGGACCGGCCCAAAACCGATCGAAATCCCCCACCGGCTAAAGGAGGTGACATGTGGAGATCTTTTTGTTCCGGCCGTTTCTCTTGCCAAGGCAAAAGTGGCCACTGCGTTCGATATCCCCTTTCCCTCTCATTTTTTTCGTACAGCAGATACGTGATTCGTTGCACCGAAATGTTTTTTCGAAGCTTTCACCTGTTCAAAGAGCAGGTTTTCCTCTTTCCCATTATATAGCAGGACTTAGATTCGTCACCTCTTAGGGTGAACAGGGGCGTTTCCGCATCCGATTGCCGCAATTTCCTGCTACAAGAAGGGACAGCCCACGGTGTTCCATCTCATATTCCCACCTTCTCCGTGAACCCTTACTTTATCTTCCGGTATCTATTAGGTTATGGACGAAAAGAGAGAGCATGAGATATACGTCTCCGCGAAGGACGGCCTTTTCCTCAGCAGAGGGGAAGGGGACGAGTGGTCCGTCTTCGGCCATCTGCTGAAGGGCCACCAGCTCACCTGCGTTGCCTCTTGGAAGGGAAGGATACTTGCCGGGACGAGGGAGGGAGTCCTTTTATCCGATGACGGGGGGCAAAGCTGGCGGGAGTCTTCCGAAGGGCTAAAAATCCCTCACATCCGTTGCATAGCCCATCACTATATCGTGCCCGGTCTCGTCTTTGCCGGGACGGAGCCAGCCGGAATATATGTTTCCCGGGACGGTGGCACCACCTGGGAGGGACGGAGGGAAGTGGAGATCCTGCGGGATAGAATGGGTTGGCACCTGCCTTATTCACCCGAGGCCGGGTGTGTGCGGAGCTTTGCTTCTGAGGGAAGACGCATCTATGCCGCGGCCGAGGTAGGAGGGATTTTGCGATCCGATGACGAGGGAGATACCTGGTATCTGATCGGTGGGGAGAACCAAACGGCTGCCCCGAGGGGGACGGGCGCTGACGATGTGCACTCTGTGGTGATGCCCGGTTCTGGCTCCGGGGAGTTCATTTATGCTGCAACGGGAGGAGGCCTCTATTTTTCCTCCGACGGTGCAAGATCGTGGGAATCCCTCTATGACTGTTACTGCCGCGCGGTATGGGTCGACCCGGAAGATCCGGGAGTGCTGGTGTTCAGCCCGGCGACAAAGAGAGGATGGCTCGGGTCGATTGCGAGAAGCAATGACAGCGGGAGAACGTGGCACGATGCAGGAAAGGGAGCGGAGACTCCATGGCCAGGCAAGATGATCGAAAGGTTCTGTCAAATCGGCGAAAGTCTCGTTGCACTTCGCTCGGACGGCGTTCTCTTCTCCTCGCCAGTTGGCACCCAACAGTGGGATCCAATATTGGCGGAGATAAAAAACGTTAGCGACGTGGCGCAAACGTTTTAATTTATTATCGGGCACGCGAGGGGAAAACCGCCAGCCCCCCGGAGATAGGGGCAGTAGAGAACCTCACCATCTGCAGGGGAAGGCGCGGTCTGAAGAAAAAAACGTTTTTTGGAGCTGAGATTGCAAACACATATTGAATGGGGGAGCACTTCGGGTATCATAATACGCGGCCGGTGTGGGCTGGTGATAGGAAAAGGACAGGTTACAAAGGCTTGCTGATTGGCATAAAATAGAAATGAAAGGTTTTCTCCTCCGGGCCTTTTCAGTCGCAGGAGGAATTAAAAGACAGGATCTGTCATGGTGGATCTCAGGGGACATCATCTCGTGTGCCTCCATTTTTACAGCGGGGAAGGGTACGATTCTGCCTTTTTGCACAATCTCAGAAATGTCATTGAATTAGCAGAGAACGATGGCGTGAATGTCTGTGCGGGTGCAGACGACGTCTGCCGGGCATGTCCCTATCTGGAAGGCGGAAGGTGCCGTGACGAGGAGGAGATTGGCGATATGGACACGATCGCTCTGGATTTTCTCGCGCTTTTGCCGGGGCAGCTCGTCATCTGGAAAGATGTAAGGGAGAGACTGAACGAAATATTTAAAACGTGGCATGATAGGTACTGCCAGAATTGCGGCTGGCAGGATGTCTGCCGAAACAACCCCTTGTTTCGAAAACTCCAGTCCGATATGCGCTGATCTTCGATAAGAACGGCTGGGAAGCAACCTCCATCGGGAGAAGGGAGATCGCGGGGTGCCGAAGGGAATCGAGCCACCGAAAAACGATGAGGGACGTTATTACCACATCGACTGCGGTCCGGGGGATGTTCATCCCTACATCTTGACCTGCGGCCATCCGGACCGAGCCAGAAAGATTGCCCGCTTATTCGACGTCGTGACGGTGTCGAGAAGGAACAGGGAATTTTGCACCTTCACGGGTTATTACCGGGAAGTGCCGGTAACGGTCATGGGTACGGGCATAGGCCCAGACAACACGGCCATAGCCGTAGTCGAGGCGAGCCAGTGCGTGGTTCCCGCCACCTTCATCCGTTTGGGGAGCTGCGGAAGCGTCCAGGATAATATCGCAATCGGCGACCTCGTCATCACCGACAGAGCCCTCCGTGATGAGAACACGAGCCATTATTATGCCCCTGCGACGGTTGATGCAATTGCCGACAGGGAGGTGGTTTCAGCTCTGAGCGGGGCTGCGGCCTCACTCAAATATCCCCATCACGTGGGCCTTACCTGCACCACCTCGGATTTTTATGCGGGGCAGGGTTGGCATGTGCGCGGCTTTAGCTGCACCGACAAAAATAAAATTGAGCGGTTGCGCGGTGCGGGGGTACTGAACGTGGAGATGGAGATGTCCGTGTACCTGACTCTCGCCAGGATTTCGAGCTGGAAGCTCAGAGCCGGAGGAGTGACCGCCGTTTACGATAGTATATCCGACCGGACGTTCCCACCGAAAAAGGTTCTGGAGAAAGCCGAATTACGCCTGATCGAGGTGGGACTTCTGGCAGTTGAGAACCTCCATTCCACGGATGCAGAGAAGAGCCGGTAACAGCAGAGGCAGGCTTTCTTGATGCCGGCTTCGCTTTGAGAACTCACTATTTCTCCGTTCCGATATAGGTTCTGGCATCTTGCAGCACTTTCACCATATCGTCTACGGTGACGGACGAGGGGTCGTAATGGACCGTGTTTGTCTCTTGCCAGTTTTTCATGCCCCTCTCCACCTTTCTCACTCCCTGCAGCCCCTCCAGGGCCGCTTTGCCCACGTCATATCATCTCACGTAGAATGTTGCCGTTTGTTCCTGCTGACCTGCAATACCGGGGTTCTCTCCTGAAAGCGCGTGATTGAGGGATGAAAACAATGGAAAAAAAACAAGAACGACAAGAAAGATAAGGGGAAACGAGGGTTTTTTCGTCTGTTTCATGTGTGCCTCCATAGTATCGATGCTCCGGGGTGGTTTTTCGTCTCCGGGTCATTTGGATCGTGCATATACCGGGAAACAGATACCCTTACACAAATGATACCAGAGCCGGCAAAGACCGAACCTCACCATTTCGTCACCTTTTGCTAACAGAAGTATCACGATGACGTGACCCGGGGGCAACGCTAAAGATGGGCTCCCGAAAGTCAGGTGCTTATAGGGGCCGCTGTTGATGTGGGGAGAAACAACTCATTATAATATTAGTGCGGCGAAGGCAATCGAACGCCATTTGCCCGCGAGGAAAAGCACATTGGTGATGATCGCACAGAGCTGTTTGGCAAATTTCTCGCCGGGATCGAGATAATCGAAGGGTTGCGGAGGATTTTGTTTTCTAACGAGATCCATAATCCGATCCGGGCTCTATCGAGCCTGTTTCGGCGATGCCGTGAGCCGCATCATATTTTGGAGGAATCATGCCCTACGTGAACATCAAAATTACGAAAGAGGGAGCGACGGTGGAGCAGAAGGCGAAGCTCATCGAGGAAGTGACGAAGTTGCTTCGGGACATCCTCGGCAAAAACCCCGCAACAACCGTCGTCGTCATCGAAGAAGTTGACACCGATAACTGGGGGATCGGCGGAGAGACGGTGACCCTTCGTCGAAAAAAAGCCGGTACGTGACGGTTCCGTTTCTTTCGCAGGCTGAGGATTTCCCTTGGTTCAGGGTGGTTACATTTTTTCCGGCCGCATGTTTGACCGAAAATCGAATTCGATGAAAATGAATACAACGGCTTGCGCCGCTTTGTGTATGGTCACCTTTCGGAATCCAGTCCCGCACTCAGTACTACAGGAACGACCATCCCGATTTGCCCATTCGTTTATAATTCCTGATAGAATCTATTTAGTTCAGACGCGTGAGCGGTAATTACTGCCTTTAATGCATGTTCAGGGGGGAGATATGTTGGCTCGTCGCCTGTTTCTCGTATGTATCGTGACGGCACTGGTGGTAGCGGCGGGATGTTCGCGGAAGGGGGAGCAGGAAAAAGGGAGAGGAGCTATAGAGGGGATTTCCGGGCGGAAAATTCGCGTTGTTACCACGATTGGCATGATTGCGGATATTGTGCAAAATATCGGGGGAAACCGCGTTGAAGTGGAAGGTCTCATGGGTCCCGGGGTGGATCCGCATCTCTACAAGGCGAGCGAGGGGGACGTGGCCAGAATGGCCGGAGCGGACGTTATCTTTTACAACGGCCTGCATCTCGAGGGCAAGATGACGGAACTTTTCGAAAGAATGGAGACGAAGACCAGAACGGTGGCGGTTACGGACGGGATCGAGCGCTCGGTGCTGCTTGCTCCGCCGGAGTTCAAGGGAGCCTACGACCCCCACGTGTGGTTCGACGTGGGCCTCTGGATGAAGGCTGCCGAGCACGTGCGCGATGCGCTCATCAAGATCGACCCGGAGAACGCAGGAGTTTACCGCGAAAATGCAGAAGTTTACCTGCAGCGCCTGGAGGAGCTTCAAAGGTATGTGAATTCGCGGGCCGTCGAGCTCCCGAAGGAAAAGAGGGTTCTAATCACCGCCCACGATGCCTTTAATTATTTCGGGAGGGCTTACGGATTTGAGGTGAAGGGGCTTCAGGGAATAAGCACCGTTGCCGAAGCCGGGACCTCCGATATACAGGAACTCGCCAGGTTAATCGTCGAGAGAAAAATTCCTGCCGTTTTTGTCGAGACCTCGGTGCCCCGCCGGTATATCGAAGCGCTTCGGGAAGCAGTAAGAGCGCGGGGATTCGACGTGACGATAGGCGGGAACCTTTACTCCGACGCGATGGGCAACCCGGGAACCCCCGAAGGAACTTACATTGGAATGGTTCGTCACAATATAGACACCATTATCTCGGCCCTGCTCGGGTAGTTTTCGGCGACGGACCGGCCGGGCGATGACGATCGACGGAACAGGGGATTGTGATGCTCAGGAAAAAGGATGAGCCCGGTAATGGCAATCTTTCGGATTCCGGGGGGGAGCCGGCCATAGGGCTTGAAGATTTGACCGTGGCCTACCGCGCCACCCCCGTTTTGTGGGATATCGATCTGGAGGTGCCACCCGGTGTGTTGATGGCCATCGTCGGTCCGAATGGCGCGGGGAAGACGACGCTGATAAAGGCCATCATGGGTCTTGTCAGGCCCGTAGCCGGTCACGTCTCGATATTCGGCCGTCCCTACGAAAAGCAGAGGCACCTGGTGGGGTATGTGCCACAGCGCGCCAGCGTCGATTGGGACTTTCCCACCGTCGTGCTCGATGTGGTGATGATGGGGCGCTACGGAGCCCTCGGTTGGGTGAGGAGACCCGGGAAAAAGGAACGTGACCTTGCCCTCGAGGCGCTTAACGAAGTGGGATTGGCCGATTTCGCCAATCGTCAGATCAGCCAGCTTTCCGGGGGGCAGCAGCAGCGGGTCTTTCTCGCCCGCGCGCTCGTACAGGATGCCCAGATATATCTTATGGATGAGCCTTTTCAGGGTGTTGACGCGGTAACGGAGCGGTCCATCGTCGGCCTGCTCCAGGAGCTGCGAAAGAGGGGAAAGACCGTCGTCGTTGTCCATCACGATTTGCAGACTGTTTCCGAGTATTTCGACTGGGTCACGCTGCTCAACGTGCGGCGCATCGCCAGCGGGCTTGTTGAAGAGGTGTTTTCGGAAAAGAATTTACGGCTCACATATGGCGGCCGGGTGTCATATCTCACCCATCACTCTCACGACTAACCGTATACGGGGCCGGCCCTTGATATGCCGAGGAGTTGCACGTGGAAGTTTCCGGTTTACTAAAAGATCTTTTTTTCGATTACACCCTCCGCACCGTGGCGCTCGGTTCGGCCACGCTCGGCATTGTGAGCGGAGCCCTCGGGTCATTCGCTGTGCTCCGCAGACAGAGTCTTCTGGGAGACGGCATCTCCCACGCGGCACTGCCCGGGATTGCCCTGGCCTACATCCTCACAGGCTCAAAAGAACCCCTCGTTCTACTCCTGAGTGCAGGAGTCGCAGGCTGGCTGGGAACCCTTCTCATCATCAGCGTCGTGAGGAATACGCGGATTCATTTTGAGACAGTGCTCGGGCTTACGCTGTCGGTCTTTTTCGGCTTCGGCCTGGTTCTCATAACCTATATCCAGAAGAGGCCCGATGCGAGCCAGGCGGGGCTGGACAGGTTTCTTTTCGGCCAGGCGGCAACGCTCGTACAGAAAGATGTGCTCACCATGGCCGGCCTGGGGGCTCTCGCTCTTCTGTTGATGGGGATTTTCTGGAAAGAATTCAAGGTTCTCAGCTTCGACCCCGAGTTCGGCACCGCCCTTGGGCTACCCATCAGGCTTCTCGACGTTTTGCTGACGACTCTCATCGTAATCGGGATCGTAATCGGCCTGCAGAGCGTGGGCGTCGTGCTGATGAGCTCCATGATCGTGGCGCCGGGGGCGGCGGCACGTCAGTGGACGGACCGCCTCGGCGTTATGGTCGGTCTCGCTGCTTTTTTCGGAGCCATCGCGGGGGTCATGGGGGCCCTGTTGAGCAGCAGTATCCAGCGGCTGTCCACAGGCCCTACCGTCGTAATCTGTGTGAGCGTCATCGTTCTCGTCTCAATCCTATTCGCGCCCAACAGGGGGCTCGTCTGGAACTGGATCCGCGAGCAGGCAAACCGGAGGCAGCTGCAGGTGGATTCCGTCTTAACTGATCTTTACATACTCGCTGTCAAGCACGGAGACCTCGACCGGGGCCATTCCATCGAAGTGTTACGAACTATGAGCATCGGCCATGGCGGTGTTGACAGGAGCCTGAAGGAACTGGTGGAGGAGGGGCTTGCGAGAAAGATCGACGGGGACAAATGGACCCTGACTCCGGCGGGTCTCGAAGCGGGAAGACAATTGGAAAAGAAAAGAGAGGAAAAGGATGACGGCTCCGCAGATTGAGATACAGATCGTGGCGGCAGTGGTGGCTGTGACCTGCTCCCTCCCCGGTGTCTTTCTCGTACTCAGGCGCATGGCAATGATGAGCGATGCCATAAGCCATGCAATTCTTCTGGGCATCGTGCTCGCTTTCTTCGTCACGAAAGACATCGCTTCTCCGCTCCTCGTGATAGCGGCTGCCGCAACCGGCGTTCTTACGGTCAGCTTGGTGGAGCTTTTGAGCCGAACGAGGCTCGTCCGCCAGGATGCCGCCATCGGCCTGGTGTTTCCTCTCCTTTTCAGCATAGGTGTGGTTCTCATATCGCGTTTCGCCGGGAAGGTGCATCTGGACACCGATGCTGTTCTTTTGGGAGAGATCGCCTTCGCCCCCTTCAACCGGCTCGAACTTTTCGGGTACGACCTTGGTCCCAAGTCTCTCTACGTCATGTCGGCAATACTCTTCCTCAACCTTCTGTTCATTCTGATATTTTACAAAGAGCTGAAGCTTGCCACCTTCGATGCCGGCCTGGCGGCCGTTCTCGGGTTCTCCCCCGGGTTCATCCACTACGCCCTGATGGCCCTCGTGTCGGTGACGGCTGTTGGGGCTTTCGACGCTGTGGGCTCCATCCTCGTCGTTGCGCTCATGATCGCACCGCCGTCGACGGCGTACCTTCTCACTGATCGTCTGTCTTCGATGCTGATTTTGAGCGCCCTGATAGGGGTTGTCGTGGCCGTTGGCGGATACTGGTTTGCCCACTGGATCGATGCGTCGATCGCGGGATGCATGGCGACGACAGCCGGCGCTGCCTTCACCCTCACCTTCCTGCTGGCGCCGGAGCGCGGCATCGTGGCGATGGGCCTTCGCCGGTCTCGCCAGAGGCTGGAATTCGCCCAGACTATGCTGGTGGTTCACCTCTTCCATCATGAGGGCCTCCCGGATGAATCGAGGGAAAACAGCGTCGCGCACCTCCACGAACACCTGAAGTGGGGCCGGACCTTTTCGGAGCGGGTCGTCAGGCATGCAACGCAGAGGGAGCTTTTGACACGGCAGAACGGGCTGCTCCTCCTCACCGAGAGGGGGAGGAGTGCCGCCCGCGAGGCGATCACCACCTGAAACGAACTTTGCCTCTTCCGTCGGTCATTTTCAGTATTCTTTGCTTTAGTTGTTTGTTCTTGACGGTTTAAGGGAAAAACGGGGAACCACAACATCCATCGAAGCACAGATGGCAAAAGGCTGAAAGTTTTACCTTTTCTGCGTTTAATAGGGTGAATGTTTGCGCCTAGGGTTTTGGGTGTTGCCGTAGTTTTTGCATTTTTAAGTTATCTGTGATTATTGTTTGACAGGAAAGGAGAAAAACACAAAAAATGTGATAGAACGAATACAGGAGGGAATATGGAACCGGGTTTGCAAAGTGATTTTCAGCGAAAGTGGAGGGCCTATTTTCAGGGTTCCGACCTGCCCCTCGTGTTTTTGTACTCCGATGATGACCGGTATGCCGCTCACCTGCAGCCGGGGGAAGGGCACCTCTGCATGATAGCCCAGCTCGGCATTGCAAATAGGGGGGAGACACTGTCATTTTCCAAGGATACGATAGGATGCGCGGGAGGGGTGCGGTATTCCGGATTTCCCACGACACTTTCGGCAAATTTCAAGTACTTCCTCTCCTGCGGTATACCGGGCAAACTCGAGGGTGAGCGGTACAAGAAGACGCCGGAGCTCGTGGAGCAGTACGTTCGAGATATGCCTGTTCCAAGGGCTGAGGGAAGGTTTCTCGTTTTCAAACGTTGGGACTGTGTGGAAGCGGAGGAAGATCCCGAGGCAGCCGTTTTTCTGGGAAATCCCGATACCATTTCGGGGCTGTTCACGCTGGCAAACTTCAGGACCCTGGATCAGCTTGCGGTTATTACGCCATTTTGCTCCGGCTGCGGAAGTATTATCAGCTATCCCCTTGCCGAACGGGACAGGGAAGTGCAGAGAGGAATAATCGGCATGTTCGACGTCTCGGCGAGGCCCTTCGTGAAAAGACACTTCCTCTCATTCTCCGCACCGATGAAAAAGATCCGGGAGATGCACGAGGACATGGATGAGAGCTTTCTCACCACCGATTCCTGGAAGCGAGTATCGCGGCGAATGGGGATAGGCCGAACCCCCTGATTTCCCATAGATTTTTTCGGAAAATACTGTTTCCGGAATAAGAAGACCCCCTTTCTGGCAGAGTAATAAGGGGTCTCGGTTCCGTGCCTTCATTTCCGATGAATGCACGCGCTGGTTTATCCCGGCGGACTCTGGTAACATATACGCTGTTTCCTGGAAGGGGCTGATCACGGGCGGGGGCTGCAAAAGCAGGCATACCAAGGTTCAATCCCCATATGATGGCAAAAGAGAGCTGAGGAAGGAGAGGGAAAAGATGAGCAAACAGAAGAGGCAGTCGAAGGGCGGGCAGGGAGACCTGTCAAAGCTGGAAGGTGTGGATTTTTCCGGTGCGGAGCAGCGACAGGTAATCATAATTGGATCGGGTCCGGCAGGGTACACCGCAGCGCTCTACACGGCCCGGGCGAACCTGAAACCTCTTGTGGTGCAGGGTGGAGAGCCCGGGGGACAGCTTACCACGACGACTGATGTTGAGAACTATCCCGGGTTCCCCGAGGGAATACAGGGACCCGATCTCATGGATCTCTTCGAGAAGCAGGCCGCCCGCTTTGGCGCGGACATGCTCTTCAGCGTCGTTACTGCCGTCGATTTCTCCCGGCGTCCCTTCCGCGTGCTCGTTGGGGAGGACAAACCGTTTCTGGCCAATGCCGTCATCATCGCAACGGGCGCCTCGGCTCAGTATTTGGGCCTTGAAAATGAGAAGCGCCTGCTGGGTCGGGGTGTTTCTGCCTGTGCAACTTGTGACGGGTTCTTCTTCAAAGAGCAGGAGGTGGCCGTCGTCGGGGGAGGGGACACGGCGATGGAGGAGTCCCTCTTTTTGACCCGTTTCACGAAGCACGTCCACGTAATCCACCGCCGGGACGCCCTTCGTGCCTCGAAGATCATGCAGGATCGAGCTTTCGAAAACGAGAAGATATCCTTCGTGTGGGATTCCGTCGTCGAAGAAGTCCTGGGGCAGGACTCGGTGACGGGGGTGGCGCTGAAAAATGTCAAGACCGGTGAGCTGAGCACCCTCGACGTGACGGGACTTTTCATGGCCATCGGGCACAAGCCGAACACGGAGATCTTCAGGGGTTGGGTCGACATGGATGTGGCGGGATACATCGTCACCCAGCCCGGGTCGACCCTGACGAACGTTGCCGGCGTCTTCGCCTCCGGCGACGCAGTTGACCACGTTTACCGTCAGGCAGTCACGGCAGCGGGGACCGGATGCCAGGCGGCAATCGATGCGGAGAGGTTTCTCGCTGAAAATCCTCTGTGAGGAATCCACTGTCTGCGGATATCATCAGCGAAAATTTCCAGATTCAGTATCCAGGTGAGATCGATTTCTGGTATCTCGAAAGGTATGATGTTCGGCCTTTGCGAAGGCACTGCTTCGGTCGAAGAAATCCCCATGGTCAAAGGGAGTCTGGGGAATCATTAGCTTACGGAGCTGTTATCGCTCATCACGTCGCCAGATGCTCGATGCTGCCATGCCGGGTGCTGAAAATTCCGGCTCTGTAGATTTTCCGGCAGGCCAGGCACGTTACGTCCTGTTCTCCAACGTGTCGGAGGCCCCGCTGAATGATACTCGTATTTTTTTTGCCGCACCTGGGGCAATCAGAGCGTATGACGGTAGCATCGTCCCTGATTTTGATGGTTGTGTAGGTCATTTTTATACACCTTTACGTCAATCATGGAAACTGCTCTCTTTGCCTTTTTTCCATTACACCGTGATTCTCTCCTTCTCACGGTTTTTTGTTACGTGCAATGGCTGTTTTTTTTATGATCTATACGCTTATCGGAGAGCCTCCGAAAAAAAACTTCTCCGCGCGCCCTGGTTATTGGTCGGCAAATAATACAACGTCTTACGCTTGTAATATTTTAACACAAGTTTCATGCCGAAACGGGACGGGAGGCTTCTTGACTTCCTCACTTTTTTTCTCGTTGACCCCCTGCTTCCCCCAATCTTTCTTCCAGATTCGCCGTTTTTCGCTTTCACTATGAGGACTGCAGATACAATATTAATAATTTTGGGTAAAGTCTCACCGAGGCACTTTTTTCTCCTATCCTTTGCCGGGCCGCCCACGGATTATTGCATTTATGCCCGACCGGGGCGGGTCAGGGTTAACTGACCTGTTTCATCCCCGGCAGGTGAGCGATATACTGTTTGAAAACAACCTGGAGGTTCAATGTGGATAAAATAGAGCGTGTAGATCTCGTGCTTTCCGGCATGGATGTGGACAGACCGCCTCTATCCCTCTGGTATCACTTCGGGGTCCAGCACGGCAGGGGAGCGCGTTTTGCCCGCCTTGCGCTCGATTATTTTGGCTACTACGATTTCGATTTTCTCAAGGTCATGAACGACTATTTCTACCCGATGCCCGAAGGGTTGAGCGCAGTGCGCACCAGGGAAGATCTGGAGAAAATCATACCTTTCGATGTCGATGATTCGCCCTGGAGAGATCAGTTCCGGGCCCTCGAGGTCATAAGCCGTGAACTCTCGGGGAAGGCCTATTTCATAGACACGGTGTTTGACCCCTGGCATACCTTAAAACGGGCCCTGGCAGGGGAGAACATCGTGCACTTGATGGATTTTGAGCCGGATGCGACGCTATCGGCACTGGATGTCATCGCAGGGAATCTAATTGCCTATGCCAAGAGATCCCTCGAGATTGGATCAGCCGGTATTTTCCTGTCGATTCCCGCAGGGAGCGAGCTCATCAGCCGGGAGCATTTCCTCACCTTTGTGAAGCCCTTTGCCAGGAAGCTCTTGGAAGCGGTTTCGGGCATCGGCGCGATGAATACCGCACATATTCATGGGGACAAGATCTACTTCGAAGACTGCATCGATCTTCCGGCTAACGTTTTCAACTGGTGGGATCGTGGCCCCACCGGCCCCTCACTGTCCGCGATAAAGGGGAGGATAAAAGGGTGTGTCATGGGCGGTATCGATCACGAGATTCTGAACCGTTCGACGCGGACATTCTTGAAGAACCACGTGCGCGAAGGAAGAGAAGAAGGTGGGAGAGACCGCTTCTTTCTGGCAGGGGGATGCTCGATAGACTCATCGGTGAACCCGGCTGCGATAAGAGCCATCGTGGAGGCGGCCCGCGCACCGATGTAACTCCCTACCATGGGGATATGCCGTGAGAATGAAAAGAGTTTTCAGAATTTATCTCTACCCTATCCGTTAAGCCAAGTTCTTATAATCTGCTCGGAGCTCTAAATCGGGATTTTGAACTGTGAACTCTGAGTTCTGAACTCTATTCAAACATTAC
>CAYFXN010000007.1:0-44347 GCA_964347065.1 uncultured bacterium
GGTAAAAAGCACCAATAACGTTTTTTGCGTCCCTGAAATTAATCCCCGTCTTCCCACCGACACTGCTGTCTACCTGCGCGAGAAGTGTCGTGGGTATCTGAATATAATCGACACCCCGCATAAAAGTTGCAGCAGAGAAACCGACAATATCACCCGTTACCCCTCCGCCAAAAGATACTATGAGAGATTCTCTGTCGCACTCTTTCTCAAGGAGAAATTCGTAGACCCTCTGTGTGATGTTGTGATTTTTCGCTTCCTCGTCAACTTCCAGGGAGAACAATTCGTAAAGGGTATTGCTAAAGATTTTCTCTATATCCTTCTCGTAGATGTCGTATACCCTTTTATCCACGACAACGTAAACTCTCTTGTCAGCGTAGACTCTCAGCAACCACTCTTCAATAAAGGTTCCGAGGTCATTTCCGATGAAGATGTCATAGGATCTATCATCGATATCCACATTTAATGTTTTCTCAACCGTCAATTGACTCCCTCCATATGGATGCTATTTCTGTTGAAATATCCTCCACGCTCCTCTCGTCCGTTATTATCGCTCTGCCGGCGAAACGGTATTGTGATCTCCTCTCATCCATCAACTTTGTAATGATTGTAAGCCTATCTTCCTCCTTCAGAAGCGGACGGTCTTCGTTCCTCTCAAGCCTCTTCAGCACCACCTCAGGTTTTGCCCACAAACAGATTACCATACCATACGTTTTCATCAACGATAGGTTTTCCGGAGCAAGAACGGTTCCCCCACCGGTCGAAACAACCCTGCCGGGGATCTTCAAAACTTTTCGTAACGTTCTTTTTTCCACATCTCTGAATCCGGATTCGCCCACTTGTGAGAAAATTTCCGTAATACCCATCCCCGCCTCTACTTCTATCTCATCATCCAGATCGACAAATTCCATACCGAGCCGCCTTGAAAGCGACTTTCCGACTGCCGTCTTCCCCGTACCCATAAAACCTGTGATAATAATGCCTCTCAGCTTTTCACGCATATCCTTTCAAGATACGACTCGTAGGCTTCCAGCATATCCCCGAGAGAGTCTCCTCCGAATTTCTCCGTCAGGCACTCTGCCAAAACGAGAGCCACCATCGACTCACCAACCACTGACGCAGCCGGCACAGCACAGACATCGCTCCTCTCTTTGACTGCTTCCGTCTGCGAATAGTCGTGTATGGAAACCGTATCGAGGGGAACGGTGAGGGTCGGTATCGGTTTCATGTAACACCTGACGACCAAACTTTCTCCGTTACTCATCCCTCCTTCAATACCACCAGCAGCATTCGTCTTTCTCCTGAATGGAAGCCTGTATTTCTCAAAATACAGCTGACTGCCCGGGCCCGCGAATATCCTATCATGAACCTTGACGCCTCCTTTTCGAGAGGCATCGATGGCATCTCCAATTTCGATTCCCTTGATGGCCGGTATCGATACAAGTGCCCGAGCTAGTCTCCCGTCGAGTCGCTTATCCCAATGGGTATAATCTCCCAAACCCGGGGGAACCCCAAACCCCAAAACTTCAAAGCTGCCGCCCACGCTGTCTCCCCTCTTCGCCGCATCGGAGATATGGTTTCTCGCCATCCTTGATGCTTTCTCATCTGCCATTCTCAATGGATCTTTGTCTGTATCTTTGGTAAGCAACCCGCTTCTGAACCTCTTCCTCTGATGCCGTATGTGACCGATGGACGTCACGTAGCTTTTCACGCTCATGTCGAATGCGGCGATAAGCAATTTTGCTAAAGCGCCAGCAGCGACTCTCGCCGCAGTTTCTCTCGCCGACGCCCGCTCCAAAATATCGCGAACATCTTCTGCCCCTCTCTTTAGAACTCCTGAAAGGTCAGCATGGCCGGGCCTTGGGTTCAGAATCCTTTTGTCCTCTTCGAGGCGTCCCCTGAACGGAGACATGATCTTTTTCCAGTTTTTATAATCGAGGTTTTTAATGTGAATGCAAATCGGCGAACCAAGAGTTTTTCCGAACCTGACTCCAGAATTAAATTCTGCAGAATCAGCCTCTATTCTCATCCGGCCCCCTCTTCCATACCCTGCCATCCTCCTCCTCAGTTCCCCGTCTACAAACTCTTTGCTTACGCTGACCCCGCTTGGGAAGCCTTCAACGATAACCGTTAATCCTTTTCCATGAGACTCTCCCGACGTGAGAAATCTCACCATAGTATCTCCCCGTGTAGAAATTCATTGAATAAAAAAAGCACCTGGAATCTGCGTCCAGGTGCTTATGAGCAAAAAACTGGAAGAATCAGATCTCCTGGCCGCTCTCGACTATCTTCGGTGTTATAAATATCAGGAGCTCCGTGTTATCGTTTCGCTCCGACTTCTTCTTGAAGAACCATCCCAGGAGGGGAATCTTGTGAAACCATGGAACGGCATCAACGCTTTCTGTTCGCTGAATTTGCAGTATCCCACCGATAACAGCCGTCTCACCGTCTTGTATGAGTACTTGCGTATCAGCCTCACGGCTTGCTATCGACGGAACGCCGTTCACGGCATTTCCGAAATCGGGGGTATCGTTGGCTGCGTTTAACTCCATTATTATCGTCCGGTCGGGAGTAATATGGGGAGTTACTTTGAGCTTCAATGCTGCATCGACAAATTCGGTCTGCGTTCCTGATGCAGATACCGTCGAATAGGGAATTTTCACCCCCTGCTGGATCACGGCTTCGTTATTGGTCGTCGTGACGATCTTCGGGCTCGATATGATTTTACCGTTCCCGGTCGTCTCCAGAGCAGAGAGGGAAAGGTCAAGCCGAAAGTCTCCTTTGATGATACCGAAAGAAATCCCCCCACCTGATCCCTGGCCAACGGCTGCGGGCAAATTGACTGCGTATGTGGGGGTAGTCGAGCTCGGTGCCTGAGCATCAGGGAACAGTGTTCCCGTATCATCCTGGATACCTGAAACAAAAATTCCGTCCGACTGGCTCTGATATGCGCCCCCCCACTGGACCCCTAGCTCTCTTGAAAACTGCGTGCTCACCTCCACAATCCTCGCTTCTATGAGGACCTGGGGAGTGGGCGTGTCGAGTTTTGCGATAAGATCCCGCACTTTCTGGATGTTCTTCGGAATGTCCTTGACAATGAGGGTATTGGTCCTCTCGTCCACTTTCGCCTTCCCCCGATCTGACATGACTTCCTTTATCTGGCCTTCGAGTTCTTTGACGTTGGCGAAGTTTACAGGAATCGTATCAATGACGAGCTCCTCAAGGTTCTCTTTGTTTTTGATGCTCTGGAGAAGATCTTTTTCTTCCTCCCTCAATTTCGCCAGGGGAGCTATTCGCAAGACGTTTCCCTCGAGTTTCGCTCCAAGGCCCTTCGTTTTCAGCACAATGTCGAGAACCTGGTCCCAGGGTATGTTGACCAGCCTGAGCGTTACCTTACCCTTGACGTCATCTGATGTTATGATGTTGAGGTTGCTCACTTCGGCAATTATTCTCAAAACGTTATGAATATCGGCATCCTTAAAATCGAGAGAAATCCTCTGACCTTTATACACTTTCTGTTGCGTGGTATCGACAGACGCAAATGGGGATACCTTTTCCTGCAGCCCTGTTCCCGGCGCCCCGATGGCCGTTTCCTCCTTCACCTCCATTGCCCGGTATTCTGCCACCCTGTAACCTTTCTCTACCTTCTCCTCTTTCTTGAAGGAAAACACAAGCCTTTCATCACCCTCATCGACATCGTATACGGAACCTTTATCATAAGCGATCCTGACGCTCACATCTTTTCCCTTCTTCTCGGCGTCAACCATTTTTATGGGTATGCCAAACTTTGAAGCATCGAGATGGCGAAGGAGGTTTTCTGCTATTCTCACCTCCTTCATCGTTACCAGCAGCAGTCCATCGGACTCTTCCCGATCGATCTCCGGTTTGCTCGAATAGGTTATCACCACGGCAGATTTTTCCGGGAAGTCTTCAAGGTCGATACCCATGATCTCGGAAACCGCTGGGGTTGGCTCGACCCCCCTGTCTAGGCTGGTAACTTTATCCTCCGATCCCCCACCGACCGAAACGACAAGATCTCCATTTTCCATGGTTACCAGAAAAGGAAGGGGTGTGTCCTTTACTGTCTCGATCATAATTCTCACTTTGTCTTCCTGCTCAGATATCTTCAATCCCTCCACCTGAGCCGTGTTTACAAAAATATCACTTTTCCCGATGAGATTTTTTACTCCCCACAAATCCAGTACTATCCTGAACGGATCTGATATTTTAAAGGAATTATAGTTTTTCAATTCCCCGTCCAATTTCGCCCGTATATTTGTGAAATATGCTGTTTTATCTATGAGGATTTCTTTAAGAAGCGTTGCTTGCTCTGCATCTCCCTGCTCCTTGACACCGGGCGCTTCTGCTGCGTAAACCTTCACACCCAAGAAAACAAGGAGCGTCAGGAGAACGATGAGAAGCAAAGCTTTTTTTATCAACTCTTTCATCAAGGTCTTGTGATCCATACCTATTCTCCTCCTGGTAGCGGGAGCATTAAAGTTTTCTCTCTCGTAACCTTTCTTCCCGTTAAATCAAAATATTCCTCTACCACGATTATTTCGTTCTTCGTTATTTTCGAAATGACACCGCCGTTTTTCCCTATCTTCACTCCCCTCTTTACTGAGTAACCCTTCCCCTCACTATCTTCAATAAGCCCAACGGTCTCATTTCCTTTCATCAAAATCCCCACCAGCTTCAGTTCCCCCAGGTCAAATTTCTCAAGCGGGGACAGAGGCCCCCTTTTCCTCACAGCCACGACCTCTTCCTTCAGAAAAGGGACGAAGGGGTCCTTTAAAGCAGTAGCCGTGTAACCCGCAAAAGAATCTTCTTGTTGCTTCATCTTCTCTACTGCATCTCCCGTTTGCGGTTTTGCAGTTTCGGCGGGAGCTTTTTTGATCGCCTTGGAAGCTTTCGGCATATCTTTTGTCTCCGACGAGCATCCAGAAATCAAGAGGCAAAACGTAAGAAGCAAAATTGTGAGAGCAGAAAATTGCCTGGTTCCCATCCCTTTCTTTTCCCTCCCTGATATTAATTTCATTGGCCAGCCTTTTTTTCCTTGAGAAACCTGAAAGTTCGTGCAGTGCAGTTAATGGTCATGTTGGCCTTGTCGCCCAAAATAGCAGGCTTATCAAAAACGACATCGGAAACATTGACGATCCTGGAGAGTCTGCTCACTCTATCGAGAAACATCCCAAAGTCGTGAAAACCGCCAGTTACCGATATCTCGACGGGAATTTCCGCATAGAATTCCTTCGGGGCCTCACCTTTGGGAGCAAATTTCAGAAACTCAAGGCCGCTCTCCTTGCCGACGTCTGATATGTTGCGCAAAAGGTTCGGAATCTCGGAAGAGTTGGGCAGCTGTTCGAGCAATTTGTTGAGTTGAGCCTCAAGCTTGACCACTTCCTTTTTGAACGTCTCAAGGTCTTTTGCTATTATCCTCTGTTCCTTTATTTTCCCCTCAAGAGCCACTTTCTGCTGTTGAAGAACAGCCATTTCAGCTTTCAGCGGTGAGTAGTACAGGTAGTAATACCCCACCAGGACAGCCACAACCAGAAGCCCGTACAATACCATCTTCTGTTTGGTCCCGACTCCCTTTAACGATAACTTGTCTCTGAGCGCCATAGTTCACCTTTTTACTTTACACGGTCAGTTCGACTCTTATTTTGAACAACATTACTCGGATGCCCTGCACCGTCTTCCGCTCAGCCGATTGCAGTTCTATTCTTCCGAATTTCTCCGTCGCTCCAAGATTATTCATAAAATCTGCGACGACGTAATTGTTGAGGGCGTACCCTTCGAGTTCCATTGAATTCCCTGAATATTTCAACCTCGTCAGCCAGGCTTTATCGGGAACATTGCGGGCAAGGGTATCCATGACAACGACGGGCGCTTTTCTTCCGTTCTGGAGATTTGCCACGATATCGACCTTCGTTTGGAGTTCCTTCTTTTTCTGCTTAAACTTCTCCACTTCACCGATTTGCTTCTTGAGCTTTGCGATCTCCATTTGGGCGTTTCTCACATCCTCCTCGAGCTGGTGCTTTTTCGATACGAGAACCGTCTTGTGGAAAGAAAATATGAGGACGATAAAGAGGATGATGGAAAGAAAATAGAGAAGGTCGTAATTGATCTTCTTCTTCTTTTTGCGCTTTTGCCTGATAAGGTTGATTTTGATCATCACTTGTCTCCCGGTTTTCTCATCGCCAATCCCGTAACAACGGTCGCTGCCGTTCCGTAATTTTTCACATATTCGGGTAACACTGCGGATTCGTCGATCATAAGTCCATCAAAGGGATCGAATATTTCCGCTGATATGGCGAGCTTCTCCTCTATGAGTTCCTTCAAGTGATTCGTACGGGCCGCTCCACCCGATAAAAAGATCTTCGTTACCAGTTTATCGGGATACGTGGCAGCATAAAAGTTGTACGACCGCTGGACTTCGGTCGCAATGATGCTCGATACATTCTTCACGACAGCATCCACCCTTTCGGGATTGAAATCCTCTAAATCCTCTCCCTTTTTCATTTTCTCTGCAACATTGTACGATACACCAAACTGCCGCTGAATCTCGTTGTTGTACATGGACCCACCCATCGAAACATCCCTGGTGAACAGCGGAACGCCCTCATCCAGTATGATAATGTTCATAAAAGAGGAGCCCAGGTTCACTACCATCGGCACCTGCTCCTCTGAAATCCCGGAACAGGCTTCAAACGCATTACCGACGGCTATCGAATCGACGCCGATTATGGACGGGACGAGACCCGCCTCCTTTATCACCGATACGTAATCTTCCACGAGTTCGTTTTTGGCGGCAACGAGCAACACATCCATTCTCGTGGGATCATCCTGAAGGGGACCTATTACCTGAAAATCGATTTGAACATCTTTTACTTCGAAGGGAATATATTGCTCAACCTCCCATTGAATCGACTCTTCAAGGTCTTCAGGTGTCGTCGTGGCAAGAATAACCTTCTTGATGATTACGGAATGACCTTCGATGGATGCAGCAACAAATTTATCCCTTATGCCCAGCTCGGCAAAGCCGTTCTTTATAGTCTCCACCACCGTGCTGTGGTCCATAATCGCACCGTCTACAACAGTATCGGGAGAAAGGGGATACACACCAAATTTCTGCACCTGATAGGATACCCCCATTTCCCTCAATTTCATAACCTTGATGCTTGACGAACCGATATCCAAACCTACGAGTTCTTTTTTCCCGAACAAGTTCATCATTCACCACCTATCATTCATTATCATTCCCGAAAACCTTATTTTTATCCGAAAGTTTGAGGCCAAGAGCGAGGATTATTTTCCGTTTCGTATCCACCCTGCATCTCATTCCCTTCTCGATCCTGTCAATCGTGAGAACGGATACACTGGCTCTCCGCGCCAGTTCAGCCTTGCTCATGAGCTGGCTCTCCCGAATTTTCTTCACATTGTTCTTTTCCCTGTATTTCTCTGCTTCTCGCTTCCTTTCCATTTTCTCCACTTTTTCTTAACCATTGGTTTTCTTGTTAAAAATATTAACCTTATAAAATATTATGTCAAGTTTTTTTTAACTGATGTATAATTATGCATAATTTAACTCAATTTATATCATATTCTTTTATCTTATACAAAAGCGCAGGATGGGATATCCCCAGGATTTTCGCTGCGAGTGGCTTTCTCCATTCCGCTTTCTGAAGGGCTTTTCTGATCATGTCAATTTCTACCTCTTTGATGGCCTCTTTCAGGGAAATTTTATCGGGGTCAAAGGATACGTAGCTGGTTGTGGCAGGTTTTTGAACCGCCCCACCAAGGTCCCCGAGATATTTCGGGGTTATGACATCGGCATCAGCCATGACTACTGCTCGTTCGATGACATTTTCTAGTTCCCTCACATTCCCCGGCCATTCGTATTCGGCAATCAAGCGATACGCCTCCTCAGACAACCCTTTTATTTTCTTATCGACCCTTTGTGAAAAAATATTAATAAAATGTTCCACTAAAAGGAAAATATCTTCCCTCCGTTTTCTCAGAGGAGGCAAGTGTATCACCAGCTTGTTCAACCGGTAAAAGAGGTCTTCCCGGAATTTCGCCCCGGAAACCTCCTCCTTCAAATTTTTCGAAGTTGCCGCCACCACCCGAACATCAACTGAACGGCTATCCGTATCTCCCACACGCCGTATCTCCCCCTCCTGGAGGAATCTTAAAAGCTTTGCCTGCATCGGGGACGTTAACTCGGGTATCTCATCCAGAAAAAGCGTTCCTCCGTGCGCTTCTTCGATAAGACCCTTCTTATCTTGACGTGCATCGGTAAAAGCACCTTTTTTGTATCCGAACAGTTCCGTTTCAAGAAGGTTCTCGGGAAGCGCGGCACAGTTGACGGGCACGAAAACTCCGCTTCTTCTTTCCCCACCGAAGTGGAGAGCTCTTGCAACGAGCTCTTTCCCCGTACCCGACTCACCCGTTATCAAAACTGAGACGTTGTAATTCCTCCCCTTCTCGATGAGGGAAAACACTTCCTCCATCTCTTTGCTTCTTCCGATAATGCCCTCGAAGGAATATTTTCTCTCCACCTCTCTCTTCAGCCTCTCGTTCTCTTCCCTCAACCTTCTCTCATCGAGCGACTTTCTGATCACAACGAGGATCTCCTCGATGTCGAAAGGTTTGGAGACGTAGTAATATGCGCCTTCTTTGACCGCTTTGATCACCGTTTTGATCGTCCCGAAAGCAGACATCATAATGATGATCGACTTGATCCCTTTTTCCTTCGCATGCTCGAGAAACGCCATCCCATCCATCACGGGCATTTTTATATCCGCCAGCACTATGTCGCAGGGTTCCGATACCAAGAGGTCGAGACCCCTTTGCCCGTTTTCCGCAGTCCGCACCTCGAACCCCTCCTTTTCTAAGACTCTTTTCAGCATATCCCTTACGTTTTCCTCATCATCCATGACAAGTATTTTGTGCTTCAAAAATCACCCCCTGTTTTGCAAACAGAAAAAAGCGAACCGAGGCGTTCTCCCACCGCATCACTATTTTCTGAAAGCAGGAACATAAACACAGAAAACCGAACCCCTTCCCTCCTTGCTCTCAAACGAAATGTGCCCGTTGTATGCATTTAAAATCGCGCTGGTAACAGAGAGGCCAAGACCCGTACCTTTCCCCGGTTCTTTCGTTGTGAAAAAGGGATCAAAGATCTTATCCTTGTCCTCTTCGCGAATGCCGGTTCCCGTGTCGGCAATTTCAATAACCACGTACTGGCCCATTAGTCTGTCCATTCTCATTCCCAAATTTTTTCGTAATCTTGCAAAATTGCTCTCGGGAGGATCCGTTTTCCTTCTTCTAATCTGCGGGAACTCGCTTTCACCGGACGAACTCTTTTCCATGTACGATTTTACGGTCAGCCTTCCGCTCGTGGGCATTGCGTCAATCCCGTTCATAAACACATTCAACAGTACCTGTCGAAGCTTTTCCGGGTTTATCAGTCCTTTCGAAACGGGATTCAACTCCTTCACTATTTCAATCTTCTCGACCATCTTCCGGTAAGAGAGGGATTCGATGATATCGTCAATGATCTCTCCAACGTCAGCTTCCTCCGCCTCCCCGATACTTATTCGTGAGTGAGCGAGGAGGCCTTTCAATATTCCTTCGATCCTTTCAGAATCATCATGAACCCTTTTCAGGCAGTCGCGCTGTTCGTCATTGACAGATGTGTTCCTCAACAGGTGAGCAACATAGCCTTTGATTGCCATAAGCGGGTTTCCCACCTCGTGAGCAATTCCAGAGGAGAGTCTGCCAATTGTCGCCATCTTTTCGGCTTGAACAACCTGCGCCTGTGATTTTTTCAGTTCTTCATTCGTCGTCTCGAGGGCTTCGACGATATTTTCGAGCTCCCTTCTCTTGCCATCCAAGAGATCAAGTGCGCTGTTGAGGACATCGCCGAGCCGCCCGAGTTCATTCGGGGGCATGTCCTTCACTCGCGTTTCCCGTTCGCCCTCTTCCACTCTGGTAACAACATGGAGGAGATTCGAAAGGGGGGCTGTAATTTTTTTCCTGAAGACAAAATAGGTAAAAACGAAAAGTACAAGGATGTAGAGAAATGAGGTTGCACCCACAATTATGCTCATCCTGTTGATCTCTCCAAGCCCCTGAAAATTGAATTCAAACGAGTATACGCTCCCGGCAGAAGCAGGACCACCGATGGGAACCAGGATGACGCCTTTTTTGTTTTTCGATAGAGAGATGGGATTTCCCGAATAGAGCATTCGCCGGTCATTCTCGTTTAACTCGCCAATCAATTCTCCCCTCGGAAAATCACCGCTTTTGAACACTTTTGTCTTCAGCCCTGGATATCTGCTCGTGAGCTCCCTCGTCAGTCTTACAAGTCCCTCTTTTCCCTCCAGCCTGAAAACATCGTTCACCGACCTGTTGATAGATTCCGTGAGAAGGGAGATTACTCCTGCAGTGTAATTTCTCCATATTATGTTCACGGCGTAACTGAAGAGGAATAACTGAAAGAGAAGGGCCGATGAAAAAATGATTATGAGGGCAACAGGTATGCCTCTCCTGATGCCGAGGGTTGGTCCTTTTTGCTTCCGGTCTGGCAAAATTATATGGCTCCCTTTCCATTACACAGAGCAAAATCATTTATGAACAAGAGCAACATGCAAGTGTTCTGCAAGTTCGAATTCCCTGCATCGAGAGTGAACAGAATTCGATAGCAAGGGAACCTAACCCATTTAATCTTTTTCGAATGGAAAACCCCATATCTTAAGAGAATTCCTCTCAAGGAATGAAGAAATACCATGTTTTGCTCTGATTCTTTTATCACCTGAGAACGGGGGCAAAATAGAAGTTCGACGATGGAAGATTATTCGACTTTATTGCTCTCGAATTTGGGAAGGCAAATTACCACTATTACTCCATAAGCGTCTCGGTCTCAATAAATGATTTCACGACACACACGGAGGGGAACCCGGACCCTCTAAGCAAATTCCCCCCATAGGTGAGATATATAGATGGGGAACCGCTGTTACAGAATCTCTGCTAAAGGTGTATCGTGAAATTTCGAAGGAAGATATCGGCAACGATAGCGCCCCCCGCCAGAAAGGGCCCGAAAGGAACGGCTGTCTTCATATTACCCCTCTCCTTCAATATCAAAAAAAGACCGAAAAGTGTCCCCACGACAGAGCCGATGAAAATGGTGAGGATGGCCCCCTGATAACCGGTAAATGCTCCCACCATCCCGAGCAGTTTTATGTCCCCTCCTCCCAGTCCTTCCCTTTTGGTTATGAGCTCGTAAAAAAAAGCAGTAATAAACAGGATTCCCGAACCGACCAGTATCCCGATTACGGGAAATCGCCATCCCTTTCCCAGAAGCAGAGTGACGATAAAAAATCCGACCACGAGTCCCCCGAGACTCAAAATGTCAGGGATAATCCTCTTGTCCACATCTATGAATGTTACGATCAGGAGGATCGAACAAAAGAGTACATCCCGCAGAAACATAAAGCTCATTCCGTCATACAGGTATGAAAGTAAAAAAATAAGTCCTCCACCAAGTTCCACGAGAGGATATCGTATCGGTATTTTTGTCCCGCAGTTTCTGCATTTTCCCTTGAGCAGGAGGAAGCTCAATACGGGTATGTTGTCCTTTGGCAATATTCTCTCATTGCAGGAAGGGCAGGATGAAGGGGGTCTCACGATCGACATTCCTTCAGGCAACCGGTATATCACCACATTGTAAAAACTGCCGAAAACGGCACCCACGAGGAAACAGAGGATGTAGTTCAGATTTTCCATGCTTTTTCCTCTAAAAGTTTCAGGTACAGGTCCCGGTGCAAGCTGACCATCTTCTCTTCTGAAAATTCATCAGCGAGACCCTTCGCACCTTGCATGAGCCTCTCCCTGTCCAAGGCCCCTTCGCTCACCATGATAATTTTTGACGCTGCACTTTTTGGGGAGTTTACATCGATGAGAAACCCGTTTATCCCATCTTTTACCACTTCCACTGTCCCGTCCACGGCTGTTGCTATAACGGGAACCCCGGCTATGAGAGCCTGCGGTAACACCTTGGGCAGGCCCTCCCACAATGATGTCAGTACGAGGAGGTCGAACGCAGCTATCACATCGCCGACATTCTCTACCCACCCCGGGAGTATGAATTCACCCCCGAGACCCAGGTGCACTATCTCTTTCATTATCTCCGAACGAAGCTCCCCGTCTCCCACGAGCACATACCTGAAGTTATACCCCCGATCTTTTACCTCCTTTGCAGCCCTCACGAAATCAAGGGGAGATTTCTGGGGCTTAAAGCACGCCGCCATTCCTACCGTAAAGGTATCGTCCTTTAATCCGAGCACCTCCCTTCCCTTTTCCCGTGATGATTGAATGAAGTCGGCCGTTTTGAAGCCCGATCTTATGAGGGACGTTTTGCCGGGTTTGAAAATACCGAGTTTCACCCCCCGTTTACCATTATCGGAAGAGACGAGGACGAAAAAATCGGTAAAAGTGCCCACAAGACGCTCGAGCAGTATGAGAAACCACCGTATCAACCGTCCCTGCAGCGGGTTGAAGCCGAATCCGTGAACGGTATGGATGACGATTTCACAGCGCGCCATGGCGGCTGCTGTCCTTCCCAGGATTCCTGCTTTCGAGCTGTGGGTGTGGACTATCAATGGCTGGGCCGGGGACTCTTTCTTCAGTTTCCTGAGAAAGAGAAATATCTTGATCAGGGAAGCAGCGTCCTTTATCGGGTTGATCTCCCGGACAAGATCTTTGATGGGATAAAACATGAGGTCATTCATTTCCTCGGCTCTTCCGTCGAGCAATCCCCCCCGCCCCGACAGGAGGTATACGTCAAAGATATCGCGGTCGGCCAGTTTGCAGTTTATGAGCGTGTTCTCCTGCGCACCGCCGAGTTCCAGGAGGGTAATAATGTGAACAAGTTTCGCTTTTTTCACAGGGTCATGTCTATCTTCTTGAGCCATAAGCCGGTCCCCAGAAAAACCACGGATTGTAATAAGAGAAGAGCCGAAGCGATCATCAATGTGGATACCATGATCGCTATACCGAACAGGCCGCACAGTGTAGATACCCCGTAACTTAAAAGAACTGTCTGTCTCACGCTGAGCCGCCATTTTCTCAGGCGGAGCGCGAAGTGGTCCTTGCTTCCCTTGAATAGCGATTCTTTTCTTCTCAGCCTTATGTAAGACACAAAGAGTGTGTCGAAAAGAGGGACGCCGAAAATTATTGCAGGAACAATCATCGCCATATGATTATGTGTGGTGTACTCTCCTATCATTGAAAAAGCACCGAGCAAAAAACCGAGAAGGAGGCTCCCGCAATCACCCATGAAGATGGTAGCAGGATGAAAGTTATAGGGAAGCAAACCAGCTATTGCCCCGGCGAGAGCCAGCGAGAGGACGGCGATGCTCGTATTGCCATTTATCACTGAAACGACGAACATGAACACGGCTCCGATTGCACCCACACCTGCCGAGAGGCCGTCCATGACGTCGATGATGTTAAATGCATTGATCATCGTAATCATCCATAAAAAAGTGAGGAGATACTGCAAAGAGACGGGAAGAAATGCGATCTCAATGCGAATCCCCGATTTCACGAGAACGTAGACGGCGATCAATTCACCTGTCAGTTTTGCGCCGGGAGAGAGGCCACCAAGGTCATCGATGAGGCCTACCAAAACGATGATGGTCCCGCCGAGCAGGATCCCGAGTATGTTTGCGTCAAATTTAAAGACGAGAGAGATGCCGATGAGAAATGATAGGTATATAGACAGGCCACCAAAATAGGGAGTCGCTTCCCTGTGCGCCTTCAGGGTGTCATCGGGCTCATCCATCACTCCGAATCGTTTCGCCGCATCCTGTGCCACAGGGGTGGTGTAGAACGAAACTATAAAAGAGATGATAAAGGTGAAAACCATGAGGATCGGCGATACTTTCACCTTATATCCCCCGTGTAAATCGACACGAGTTTATCCCCGTAAAGTTCGAGGTCGTATCTCTTTTCAACGGTCCTCCTTCCTTCCTGACCCAATCTCCTCCTTAAGCCTTCATCCCCTATGAGGATCTTTACCTTCTCGTACCATTCTTCATCGTCCTTCGCAAGAAACCCATTGACACCATCTTCCACAATCTCCTTGTTCACACCCACGGGTGATGCAACAACCGGAACGCCGGCGGCCATATACTGGAGCAACTTGAGGCCACACTTGCCGCGGGAATAGGGAGTATCAACAAGGGGCATGATACCGACATCGAAGGATCTGATAACTTCCATCTCCTTTGCAAGGTCCCATTTGACAAAAAGGATCGGGGCTCCAATTGCCGGTTTTCTGGAAGAGCAAATGACAAGTTCGGCATTCATCTCATTACACACCTTCCCTAAGACCGACGCGAATGTATTCAGATGTACAAAGTTATATGCAAGCCCAACCCATCCTATCCTTGCAGGATCTGTGAGCCCGTAATCCTCTTTTTGTTGGTACGTGCCGGCATCGACGCAGGTGGGAACAACAACGACATTTTTATTGAATTTCTTCGCATACTCTTCAAGATATGGATTGCCGACTATTACCCGGGAAGCCATCTTCACCGTCGCCGGGTATTTGCTCCTCCTGCCCCGGGAGAGGAATATGGCATCGTCAAACTCGAGAATGTATCCACCCTTCAACATCTTGATTATCAATTCAAAAAGGGGAGGAAAACAGGGGAAAAACTCTCTCTCTATGGCAACCATGTCTGCCTTCCATACATGGCGAAATCCGGCAATACGGCGGAGAAAAGCTTTAATTCCCTCATATCCTTTGATGACCAATCTTTTTATCCCCTCGTTTCTCTCCGCATCGAGATAAGAATTCGAGAAAGCATGTGAGATGGTGAAATCGTGCTTATTCTGCTCGAAGTATTTTGCATACTGAAATGCCCTGTACCTGCTCGCAGGTCCCTTGATATCGGTTATGGAAAAGTAGAGTATCTTCAATTATCTCCTTTTATAATCGATTTTTGAGAATTAAAACTGAAGATTATCCCGGTGGTTATTTTACCAGAGCCTCTTTTTTTTACAATTATACTGATGAGTATACCGTTTTCAACCGGGGACGCCTGACGATACAGGCGCCACACCCCGGAGATCGCGCATCGTTGGTATACCTTCCCTGCCGGAAAAATTTACACCCCTGTTCTCTTCACGCTGACAAAAAGTCTGCACGATATACAACGGCAGATATTTAATGGTAAACTGCTCAAAATCCATGCTTCAGGAGAGAACATCTGATGTGCGGAATTGCCGGAGCCCAGGGAGAACTCGAAATAGATATCCCGGCGTGCCTGAGTTCTCTCTCTCACCGGGGACCCGACGCAGAGGGAACACTCAAGGATAAAAATACGCTCCTTGTCCACACGCGGCTTTCCATTCTCGACCTGTCCGATGCCGGAAATCAGCCCATGTCAAACGAAGATGAAACAGTCTGGGTGGTACACAACGGAGAAATCTACAATGCCCCCCTGCTCAGAAAAGAGCTTGAATCGAAGGGACACACTTTTAAGAGCAGATCCGATACGGAAGTGCTCCTCCATCTTTTTGAGGAAGAAGGAGATTCAATGGTATCCCGCTTGAGGGGTATGTTTTCCTTCTCCATATATGACAAGGAAAAAGGAGAACTTTTCCTGGCGAGGGATCCTTTTGGCATCAAACCCCTCGTTTATGCGCAGCTCCCGTCGGGGTTCGTATTTGCCTCCGAGCTAAAAACGTTAATCAGTATTGCAAATATTCCCAGGGAAATTGATCACGAAGCATTGAATTACTATTTTCATTTCAACTACATTCCTGCGCCTTTCACAATCTGGAGACATGCCCGGAAACTGAAACCGGGGTATTGTCTCAAAGTTAAAAACGGGGATGTCACCGATGAATATCCTTACTGGAATCTCTTGGAGAAACAGGAAAAATCAGATTTCCAGGACGCTGTGTCATCCCTTGAAAACGTGATAAGAGAATCGGTGAGTATTCACCTCAACGCAGATGTCCCCGTTGGCGCATTTTTATCGGGGGGAGTGGATTCTTCCTTGATAGCTACCCTTGCGCAGATTTATTCTAAAAGCCCACTTCAAACCTTTACCATTACCTACCCCGAGTTTCCCTACATGGATGAATCGGCCTACGCACGAAAAATTGCACGAAAGATCGGCTCCCTCCACACCGAGATTCCCGTGCATTCAAGGGACATATACGAGATGATACACGAGATTACCGACCATCTCGATGAACCGTTTGGCGACCCCGCGCTGGTCCCGACAGCAGTTCTCAGTAAACTAACGCGCAAGCACGTCAAGGTTGCCCTGTCCGGGGATGGAGGTGATGAGCTGTTTGCCGGTTATACGAAATACCAGGCCCTGAAAGCAGGTCTTTTTCTCAGAAATTTCCATCCCCTTCTCAGGATGATCCAGCACATACCGCTCAAAGAGAGCAGAGCGAACCTCTTCGGGGATAGAGCCAGGCAGATAAAAAAATTCGCAACCCGGCTGGATAAAAGTGTCCCCCATTTCGTTTCGAACCTGATGAGCGTTTTCCCGCCGGGAGAGGCGAATAATATATTCAGGAACAAAATCAGTGGCGCCACCCCGAAAAAAGCGATTGAAGACATATTGAATGACTACGCTCCCATGAAAGAATCTGATATGAACAAATACCTCTTCCTCGACACACGGTTCGTTTTGCCAAACGACATGCTTTTCAAAATCGATACTGCAAGTATGAGGTACGCCCTTGAAGTGAGGGTCCCTTTCGTAGACAGGGAAGTTGTCGAACTCGTGTCATCCCTCCCGGCAAAATGGAAACTGAAAGGACTGAAGAGAAAATATATTCTCCGTGTAATGGCAGAGAGGTATCTCCCCAGGGAGATACTGGCCCGGGGGAAAATGGGGTTTAACGTCCCTATCGGTGAATGGTGTCGCGAGGAGCTTTTGACTACCTTTGAGGAAGAGTTTGACGGGAGCCGACAGGGGGAAATAGATTTTCTCAATTTCAAAAAGATCGACGCACTTTTCAAAGAACACCGCTCGGGGAAAAGGGACAGGTTCTTCGAACTCTGGAACATATTTGTTTTCCTCATATGGTGGAAAAAATACGTGAACTGAAAAACCTTGCGGACGGAGGCTCTTTCAAATATGCGGAATCATCCTTTTCCCTCAAAGGTTGCAAAGTATTTTTCGTAATGATCCGGGAAATCCATGAGCACCACATTCTTTTTTTTCCTGATATACCGGTAGATCTCCAAAAGATGTGAAACTAGGTATTCGTTGATCAGTTTCATGATGGCGTTTTCGTTTTGTACGATGGTATGGAAAAAAGCAACTTTAAAACGGTGGGACCAGAACTTACTCCCCCTCATATACGTTTCGTTCAGCATCCTGTAATCCCTGAGATGCAGGGCTTGCTTCAGATTCGCCTTCGAGAGCTGACCGGGATGAACCCTGAAGGAGCATAAAATTTCTGGAACGGATTTTATGTTATATTTCTCTGAAACCCTGAGGTAAAACTCCAGATCGATCAGCTGGGAGTAGGTCTCATCAAACAATCCCACACTATCGAACACATCTCGCCGAATGAGCACCGTCGTCGGCTCTCCAATAATGTTCACCATCCCCGGTAAGGCGAAGGATGCCAGCTGCCCTTTGTATAACGTATCCTTTTCACTGAACACTTGGTCCTGATAGATGATTGTGGGCAGATACGTATCCATCACTTTTTCCCTGTCATCGCTCATGTACAGGATATTTCTTCGACAAAATACCATACCCACATCCTCTTTTCCCTCTATCTTGCTGAAGAGCCTTTCGATACAATCGGGGAACAGGAGATCGTCGCCGAACAGGGGTTTGACGAACAATCCCCGGCTTTCAGAAATTGCTCTGTTCCAATTCGCAGGAGCTCCCAGATTTTTTTCGTTTCTCATCACTTTCACACTTTCATGACTTTTATAATTCAAGGCTTTTTGATAGGTAGTATCGGTTGAACAATCATCGAGGACGATTATCTCCTTCTTTCCGTATCCCTGAAAAATTGCAGACTCAATCGCACCTTCGATGTAATCCTCTTGATTGTAAGTCGGAATGACTATTGAAATGAGAGGCACTTCCAAAATTCACCTCACGCCATTAATCCCTACTCCCGAAGGGATCCACTCCCTTCCCCCGGTAACCGCCGTTATATTCTGGAAGGAAGGACTTTATAAACTCATTCGTCCGGTATCTCATGCGCTTGATCGCACGAAGGACAAACAGGTCTAAAATCACAAACAGAAGAAGCATCGAATCGCTCGCGACTATGGCTTTCAAACAGGCTCTCGGAGCAGCGTTAAAAAAATCTCTCGCCACCTGCACCCGAAAGGACCTCTTGACGTGCTTTGCTAAAGAACGGGAAAGGAGAAAAACCTCCTGGAGGAGAGATGCCGTCTTCACAGAATCTTTATACTCACCCGCTATCTCATCGAGCATCTCTCTCGCCCTTTCCCTGTTCCCATTTTCCCTGTAAGAGTTGGCAAGTGCCACCCTGCCTTCGAAGAATTCGTAATAGGATCGAACTATCCTGAATAAAAATTCCACCTCGAGCCTGTTCGCCACCGACATGTTATCCTGTTTCCATCGATATTCACCCGTGACCTCTTCCAATTGATAGAAGCTGAACCACTTCGAAAACCGGATCCAGAGGTCCCAATCCATCAATTTTCCCAGGTCCTCATTGAAGGTGCCGGCCTTCAGGAAACAGCGCTTCCTGTGGAGTATATTCAGCGTGGAAATATAGTTTGATTCATAGAGCCGGCTCCGGTTAAATTTCCCGGGCCTAAAGCTCAAATTTCGGTAATATTCAGCAAACCTGTCTGCAACGTTCTCCCCGTAGCACCACCAGGAATTCGAATAGACACAATCAAAATCAGGATATTTCTCAATGAATGCAACGAGTGTTTCTATGTGGCGGCGATAATAGACATCATCATCGTCCAGATAGGCGACGTACCTGCCCCTTGCCACCTTGAGCCCCTCGTTTAATGCTCCTGATAATCCTCTGTTTTCTTTTAATTTACAGTATCTTATTTGATTAGAATTAAAGTCATTTATTATTTTTTCGACCTCATCGGTTCCTCCATCGTTCACCACAATGAGTTCCAGGTCCTCATAAGTCTGGTTTAACACGCTCTCTATGCTTTCGCGAATCTCTTCCCCGCGTTCATAGGTTGGCATGATCACTGAAACGGTACAGGTATCAGCGCATAACTCCGGGGGGAGCTTCGCTTTCGTGGAACTCTGTATCTCCTCAGACAGCTTCAGGATTCCCGGCTGTTTTGGATATTGCCGCAGCGATTCCACGAGACACATAAAAGCCAGGCTCCTTTTCCCCTGACTTACATAGTGCCTGGCGATATCATTCAGGCTTTCAAACCTCGGGGACAGGTGGATATATCGGAGTTGCATATAGTGAACCCGGAAATCTTCTCTTTCAGGACGCAACTTTTCAAATTCTTCCATCGTAATTTGTGAAATCAGTCGATCGATTGGGTTTGCCAGGGCTATCTGCTTGAGATTGTCAAAGGAAATCGAGTTGTCGTCAATTTTTCTCCTGATGTGCTTTTCTCTGATCTTCCATGCCATGTCACCCTGCTCGGTGAAACGCAACGATGAAATACCCGATTGTTTGTTGCAACGCCACTTGTGTAAGACTTCAGGATAGTTTTCAACGGTGCAGAGATCGGATACCCGCAACCACAGATCATAGTCCTGTGAAATTGAGATATTCTCGTTATAAAACCCTGCACGCTCTACAATCGATTTCCTGAATAGGACAGAACCATGACAAAAGGAATTCTTCACGAGAAGCATCCTTTTCACGTTGTCCCTTCCGATGGGCACAACTATTTCTCCCTCTTCTCTACCCTCCTCGTCAATTTTGAGATATCTCGTCCCGAGAAGGCCCACGTCGGGATTTTCATCGAGGAACTTTACCTGCTTTTCCAGCCTTTCAGCATGGGATACGTCATCGGCATCCATCCTGGCAACATACTCTGTTTCCGCAATCTTGAGCCCTTTGTTCAGCGATTTCGTCAGGCCGATATTTTTATCATTTTCAACTACTCTCAGCCTTGTATCGGCATACCCTTCCAGGATTTCCCCCGTCCTGTCGGTAGATCCATCATTGATGATCAAAAACACAAAGTCCCCGAATGTCTGATGCAAAATACTATCCACAGCACGTTTTAAAAACCGCTCTCCGTTATATACGGACATGAGCACCGTGACCCTTGGTCGGTTCATCCCCGCTCCATGAAAAACGCCCAAATTTCTCCCTGCCCATCGCCGGAAATATACAGAGACATAACGGTAAAAGGACCGTTCATAGATCTCTCCTTCCGCCAGGGGCGTGCAGAACTGTCCATATCTCCCCCCACCTGATTTGCACCGTTTTGATTGTTAACCCTGCGCACCTCATTTCATCCCGAAAACTCTCCAGGGTGTATTCGATGCAATGTGTGGGGTCGAGCCGGTATTCCACACCAAGCTCCTTTTTCAATGGAACTCTCCAATCCCGCTCCATGAGGGGAACGCGGAGGATGATTCTGTCGGGATTCGATTTCGAAACTATCGTTTTCAAAATCTCTACTCTTTCCCGGATATGTTCCAGCACGTTGGACATGGTCACAACGTCAAAATCTTCCATCGGCAGATCTTTGCCGGCATCTCCATGGATAAAGCGGAGATTTGGATGGGAGTGACGCTGCCGGGCATCCGCTATGTTCTCCTCATTCAGCTCTATACCAACGACGGAAACGCCGGGAACCCGCCTCGCCATTTCGTAGCAGAGCGCACCATTTCCACTTCCGATATCCAGCACACGCTCATTCGGTTTGAGATTTTCTACGAAAAAATCGTGGTAGCCAATATGCCTGTGTTTGCTGTGCAATCCCTTACCGTATTTTATCGATGTATCACCCAAAATCCCGTACAGACGATTATCGAGCTCGAGCAATACCTTGAGCGATTCAGCTGGTTCCTGACCCTCGATCACCCCACGAATCATCTCCATTAAGATATCTGCCCTTTTCGATGGTGCCTCTTTCCTTATCACTCTGGAAATCGCTGAAATCACAAATCCTGTGAAGCGAGATTTCATCCTCCGCTAACCTCCTTTAGCACTTCGAGTTCCAAGTCGCAAACTCGTTCCAGTGAGTAATTTCCAAGGATATACCCCCGGGCCTTCTCTCCAAGAGATGTCTGCATCAGCATATCTGATAAAAGGGCTTCAATAGCACGGGCGATGCTTTCCGGATCCGTGTCACATAAAAAACCGGTTTCCCCGTGCGAAATCTCCTGCCGGATACCATCGACGTCTGTGCCGATACAGGGGAGGCCGCAACTCATTGCCTCGAGCAAAACCTTCGGATGTCCTTCGTAAAGGGATGGCAAGATGAAAACCCTCGCCTGCTTGAGGATATCCGGCAGGCGAAAATTTGGGACATTCCCCTGCAACGCAAGGTTTAAATCACCCACATGGGCCCTGTCTCGAATATCTCTGTCATCACAACAGCTTCCCACCATGAGGAGAGATACATTTCTCCCTCGTCCCTTAAGGATTCGGATGGCTTCGAAGAGATTCCTTATGTTTTTCTGTTCGTCCGGTCTGCCAACGAATACGAGATCATATTTCTTTTGGACTTCGGGCTCTGGAGTAAATATATCCGTCACGACATAATTTGGAATGACTCGTATTTTTTCCGGATCAACGTCATATTCGCGCAGTACGATATCACGTTGCCATGCGGAGGAAACGACGCCCACATCAGCGTTTTGAAAAGCACTTTCTTCCAAGCGTGCCGCCTCTGTGATCACATCTTTTGCATCAGTTTGCTTCCGTGTCATAAAACTCAATAAATAACCGCACCGGATGATGAGTTTCTTGCCGAGTTTTTTTTTCAAGAAGATGGGAATATCAGAACCGAGGATTTGATTTGATTTCAGGACATCAGATCGGCGCAAATGAGAATAATATCTCATGAGGAGCCGCGTAGATGTCTTTTTCGGGTCATGGAGCCAGCGGGAAGGCAAAATGTTGATCCCGCCGTAGTCCTTTCGAAAATGCCGGTCACCTTTCTCCCCGTAGGTTACGATGTTCACCTCCCGCAAATACCTTGACATTCTGTCATATAACTCCATCTCTCTGTCGAGCATACCAAGGTCGGCCCACGTTTGCATACTCAAACCGGCGGTAAAAAACAGCGTCAACCTTATATCACCTAGCCTCTTTTTCTCCATCTCTCTTACTCTCGGCTCATGATACCTGCCCCTGTGATACATATCTCGCCGATACGCGAACGTATCCTTTGGCAACAGGATTGGCCCGTCACGAGCTGTTCTTTACGAGAACCAATAGTGTGTTATGACCGGCAAAATATGATAGGAGACTGTCCAGTGTCCCTTTGCACCTCCGTACAAAAATACTCTCTCCCCGGTAATCGTACAGGGATTGGAGCAGCGGTTTAATCAATCCGATTTCATCCTTTACCCCTTTCAAGCCGTCCCAGGAGTGTGTATCCACCAATTGAAAGCCCAGCCGGCGAAATTCATGTAGCACCCGGTCAGCATTCAGGATGAACTGGTAGAAACCGTCAGGCACACTTTCATCTATAGACCTGTAGAGCCCCAGTTTCGCTTTTATTTTTCTCAATGTGCTCATAGAAGGAAAGGAGAGGAATAGATACCCCCCCCTTTGCAACACACGATACATTTCAGAAGCTACCGTATCATAGCCTTCCCAGAAATGTTCGATAACCCCCAGGGACCAGTATCCGATAAAATAGCTGTCTTCAAATGGTAGGTTCATCACGTCTCCATATCTGATGTCGAGTTCCGGGATCTCTTTATTTATCAGTTCAACAGTTCTCCTTGCAGAGTCTACGCCGATACACCTGTACCCGTTATTTACAAGTGATGCCACATGCTGTCCCTTCCCGCACCCTCCTTCCAGGATGATACCCGATCCGGGGGTAAGGTAATGCATGGTTACCCCGCTGACATAGGTATGCTTTACCCCGATGATATCATTTCGAATGTTTCCGTCGAGGTTCCAGTGCCTGTCCCAGAAATCGGGTGTCGGATTTTCTCTAATGCAGACAAGCCGATCCTTACGCGAATCGTAATATCTCATGTGTTTTTTGCTCTCGGGCTTTTCACCACACCTTCTTTTATCTGTCCTTTTCGCAAAGATCTTTACAACTAAAACATTTCATTGTCGTGTAGTTACCGTTTCTATTGTCCCTACCTGGTTTACGTTAGTGGCTCTTTGAAACCGAGGTCCAGGTTCAATATCCGGGATATAAGCGTTATTCCCCAGAAAAACATCACCGTTCCGTGGATATCAGGTTCATTCAAGCCTTTCGTTATCTTCCTCCCATAATACGTGTCGTTGGCCCTCGCGGGAATCAAAGAGAAGCCGCCCTTTTCCTCATGATAATATTGCTCGAAGTGCTCCAGCATCCCCAGACAATACTCCTTAATTTCATCCTCCCTGTGGCGCACAACCTTGCTGCAACAGTACAAAACGTAAACAACGTTGAAGTCGCAGCACGCCTCATTCCCTTTTTCGATTTTCAGGGCCGTATCAATGATCTTCTCCGGGTAGGAAAAGTTCAATCTCTGCGCCGCAGAAAGGCCGGTCAATATCTTCATAGCTCCGTTCACTTTCTGTGACTCGGTTGTATTCTTGCTATACCAGCAGCCGTCTGAAGGAGATTGAATCCTGTTCAACCACGCAATGGAATAATCGATCAACTGCTCCGCTCTTTCGCCTTCTCTTTTGAAAATATCCTCGTTTTTCTTGAGAAAGAAAACCAAATGGCTGAAATGGCTCCCTGCCGACCAGGGATTCTGCCAGTCTAGGCTCCCAAGGTATCTTCCGATACCTTTTCTCGAGTCCGGTACTGCTGAAAAGGGTTGATCCGGTTTTGAGCCAAGGCATAGAAGGGCAGCAAATGCCTGCCTTGTTTCGGCTCTCCTGATCTGCTCTCTGGGAGAATGGGTTTTGCCGAAACGGAAGGGGAGGGAAAATCTATCTTTCTCTTTACGACCCGAAATCAGGGGATCGCTGTAATACCCTCCTTTCGACTGAAAGGAATTGATACTTCTCACCATATTTTGAAGATGAAGGGGAGAAAGGTACCGTACCCTGTCGATCATGTATAAAATTTTCGCGGCAAATACCAGCTGACCCAATCCCCAGTGATGTCGTGAATCGAAGAGGTCACCGGAATAAGAATATTTAAAATATGAATAGTCGCCATTCACATTCATCTCGTTGAGGAAGGGATAGACCTTCTCTTTCAAATTTTTCAGCCGCGCTATGGTTTTAGCATCAATCATACGAAGAAGCCCCTAACTGGAGAGCAGCCTGCCGTATATCTTATTGAAGTATAACCGCGCTATCTCATCCCACCCGTAAGACCTGACCGTTTCGAGGGCAACGGCAGTTATCGATTGCGTCTTTTCCCTGTCTTCCAAGATTGCCGAGGCGAAACGGGTAAGCCCGTCAATATTCTCCACAGGTGTGAGATAACCGTTCACTCCATGCTGCACAACCTCTTCAGCCATTCCCACATCTGTTGTCACCACGGGCACGGCTGATGCCATGCTCTCCAGAATCGCCTTAGGCCCCCCCTCGTTTCTGGATGTGACAAGATAAAGATCGAGTGCCCGGTAATATTTTGGCACTTCGTGGTAATCCTTCACATATCTGTGAACATAGGGGATGCCGGCATCATTCAATCTCTTTTTAACGTACCCCCGTGCCGGCCCGAGAAGTAACACGTAAACAGGATAGGTTTTGACGAGTTTTACCACAACATCGCAGAAAACGTCGGGACCCTTGACCATCTTTGGCTCAATTCCTTCACCCCACCCGACACCATCTTTCTGAAAGGAGCCAATACATATGCTCTCCTGCGGAATGCCGAGCTCAACTCGCAGTTCATTCCTCTCCCCGGGCGTCGCCGGTCTGAACCTTTCCCGGTCCACGCCAAGTGGTATGATGACGACCTTCTCCTCACTAACTCCCCAGCTGACCAGCTTTTCTGCCATTCTCGTATTTGTCGTATGGAGGAATTCGCAGGTTTCGGCAGAATGTGAAATGTCCTCAATCATGGCGAGGTTTCCCGGGTCCGGGTCATCCTTGTCACCATGAAACCAGGTAAAGACTATCCTGTTGGACCGATCGATTTGTTTCCACAATGAAGGGACGTACAGGCTCCTGGAACCAAAGTGAAGAATCTGATTCCGAATTTTTCCGTGGTCTGTCACGACGTTCGTTTTCAGCCCATACAGCTTCTCCACATTTTCCGTAATGTAAATACCGTCCCATCTGACAGACCAGTCAGCATTTTCCACTACGTAATACAGATTGCTCCACTTCTTTTTCCTGTTGCACCGCCGAAAAAAATCTACAAACCTGCTATGCAGAGGCTTCACCATATGATGCTGCATCGGTTTTTTTTCATCCTTTCTTTACGAGGCTCCATGCCATGAATAACGGGGATCAGGCGAACATTTTCCTGAATGTCCAGAGGGGATAACGCCACCTTTTGCGGTTCTTTACAACAGCATCCCGGTTTCCAATGAGGCTGTAAAACAGACTCAGGTACTCTTCGCACATCCTATCAGCAGTGTGGGGATACTCATCCATCCTGTCTGCCCAGTAATCATAACTATCAACCATCTCGGACAGTTTTTCCTCGAAGTTCGATTCGCTGAAAGAGACCCCGAAACCTTCACAGTATTCCGGCAAACTCCCACTCTCCCGGTATAGAAGCGGCAATCCACAGCTTGCACCTTCGTTCTGATGATTGGGCCCCGGTTCGTTCCTGGAGGCGGAGAGATACACATGATGCTGCCGCAACAGGTCGATCATTTCATCGCCATGTCTGGGTGTTACGTAATTTGCATTCCTGAAGGCGAAACCCTTTGGCAAATTTCCCACATAGGTAAAGGTGATCTTCACCCCTTTGAATTCGGAAGTCAATAGTGAATCCAGGCGGGCGTATATGTCAAATCCTTTCATCCAGTGGCCGGCCCAGTGATGAGTAATAATTTTTAACGGGCCCTTTTTGTCCCATCGAATGTGGCCTTTTGCATTGAAGGCATGGCGGTCGGACCCGTTCAATATTACGCTCTGTGAACCGGCCATCATGCCGTGGCGAGCAAACAGATCCTTCAACCAGTGAGAGACGAAAACAGTGTGGTCCGCGCAGAGGTTTGCCCGGATAAGCCTCCGGTTCACATCTCTTGTGTCCTTCCTTTCATCGCATTCGTTTACCCGGTGAACCACGACCGGCGATGTGCTGATACTTCGAAGATATGTGAAGATTTCCCGTTCAGAAAAGGCCGAACTCTTCAGATACTCTCGCGGCTCCGTTAAAAGGATTATATCCAGATCATTATCATTCAGGTCGTGATAAACGCTCATCCCTTTTTGCTGAAGGAAGCGGGAGAGAGATCGTCCAAACTGATTTCCTCCTCCCCAAGGACCGGTCTGTATTTTCATCCCGAGACTAATTTTCATAACCACCGCCCACAGGAGAAATCGTCAGGCCTTTCTTTTCAAAACCGATGCGCCTGATCTACCTATACTTTCTCTTTCGAGTTATGGATCAAAGGGTTTTCGCGCAATTATCCCGTACCCGGTCGTGTAACTGTTGTGAAATGTGTTGAATTTGAAGCGATCCTTTATCTCCAGTTCAATGGCCTTCCTTTTCCCGAAAGAGATCAAACGCTCAAGGATACGTCTCCCCGCATTCGATTTCGGTTTCCCCTTTTTCCATAGCTCGTAGGCAAAGTCCCTGAGAATATCTGCCACTACACTGAGAAACAGGCCCTGTTTTTCTATGCATATCTCATGGTACCCGATTTTTTCAAGCGCACGCGTGAAGTACTGGTCTGTGTACCTACCGAAATCATGTGGGTCGGGATGGACCTTGAAGAGAAATGGGACACACACCATGATGATGCCACCAGGCTTGAGCAGCCTGTAAGCTTCCGCAAGGACGGCTCCCGGTTCTATAACGTGCTCCAGAACTTCCGAGCAGATTACAGCGTCGAAGGTACCGCTTCCCGAAGGAATATTCGAGACATCACAGAGAAAATCGGGATCGGTTTGCGAATCGATATTCGCGTATTTGACATTGTCTACATATTTTCCAACATCGAATTGGCCCCTCTTTCTCTCCCTCTTTCCGCCGATATCGAGGAGCGAAATAGAACGGGGCAGTTGATTGACATATCTAAAAAAAAACTCGTCAACAAAATATCTTCTGAGCGAGTAATCTATCCTACCAAAAAGAGGCGACACGCTTTCGAATGAAGACCTGGCAGGGTTGTAGGATTCGGCAAGCACAAGACTTTCTGCAAGTTTCATCCAGTCATCATGTGTGAAGCTGTAATCTTCGGTTCTTCCGGTCGTGGTGTCGAAATCAGCCTTCCTCCGGTGAAGCAGGATGACCTCTTTGCTGTCATCGACCACCCGGCCGGCCGGGATGAGCTTATAAGGTGAATCCCTGGGTATATTTCCGGATATTTCAGGCATACGTATCGAGTCGCTCAGACAGAGGATTTCATAGCCTGCACCGGCCGGTATCGCTTTGCGTGTGGTTTTTTCATCCTTTGTCCAAAGGTGCTCATGAAAGGTAAGATTATTTTTTTTTATCGCCTGAAAATCGTAAACTGCGCATACAGAATAGGCAGCCCCAGCCGGCATACCGGGGCCCCCGCTTACGATTTCCACCGCCCTGATCTTCTCGCTGAGCTTTGACATGAGATAGGATAACCATCCTTTCCGGCAAACCAGGGCTTCCCTGGTTATGGCAACGAGGAAATCTGATTCATGGTCGATAACCCTGCTTGCGATTTCAAGATTCATCCCTTCTTCCAGCGTCCACTTCTCACCGGATTCTCCCCGGGTGAGAATGACATTTAACGCGGGATATTCGAAAAGCCACTCGAGCGTCCCCCCGGGAGTCCCGTTTCCTACTACCCATAATTCGTGGTGCTCATCGGTGTATTTCGTAATGCTGTCGAGGCAAACTTTCAACAGGTCACCCTGTTTTCCGTCGCACCGGTGGGACAACACAACAATGCGCGGCGCATGTGAAGGGAGCATACTTCGCCTCGCTATCTCGAGGCTGAAACTTCTCCTGTCTATCGTAACCGTGTCAGTCACCACAAACCTTCCCGTGATGGGGAAAAATGCTTCATGGATAATCGAGACCTTTCTGACATCCCTCAATGTTCTTTCTCAAGCGAAACATCAACCTGACAATGTCGGTACCACTATCTGGCGATGAACCAGCCGGCAAAAACTCCTCATAGAGTACGTGATCAATATGGCTCCCGAAAATATTCTTGAGCCCGTCAAGTGACTCGTAATCCCATATGTCGGTTCCCCCTGTTTGCTCCGCATCAAAATTTACCGGCACCTCTACCACAATCAAAGCCCCATCCTTCGCGACCCTGACGAATTCAGAAACAACGATTTCGTAATCTCGGGCGTGCTCCAGAGAGTGACAGCTGAAGATTATGTGGAAACTTTCGTCATCAAAACTCATTTCGTGCATATCCATCACCAGTATTCTCTCGTCTTCGGAAAACAAATCAATGCCGATCACGTATTCTGCCCCTGCTTTGAAGAGACATTCAATTTCATCTCTACTTCTGCACCCCACGGATAATACACGCTTGTTGGAAAGATCCGTAACATTTCCAAGCTGGTTGACCAGGAAAACATACCTTTCGGCGGAAACACTATTTTTTTTGTGCAGCGTCCTTCGTAACTGCTGGTATATATATGCTTTGTGGTCCGTGCTGCATCTGATTTCCTTATCCACAATCCTTCTGTAGGTAGAAAATTCGTCTTTTTCCCCTGCTGCGATCAATGCCCTCAACTTATTCAAGAGTATCCCTATCGGCACCTTTAAACCCCTTTCAGTTCCCACTCGCTCTCGGCGTGGACGATACCGCGGGGAACAATATCACCTTCAATCCTGAAAGGTGTCATGGACGTTATCCTCTCGAAGGTCTCGCCGGTACGTGCGTTCCTCAGTGCAAACGTGGGGGTGTACACTCCCGGCACGAGGTTCGGTTTCCGATATATAACGGTTAAGGTATAACGGCCTGCGGCGAGATTGGAAAAGGTTTTTCCCGATTCGTTGCTCATTTGCCAGACACAGTTGTTTTTCTGCTCATCAAGAATTCCAACAGAAAAATATATCTCCTCCATCGTATTTTTTAGCTCGAACTCGAAACAGAGTACGATATCTGATCCGATGCGTATTTCATCTGTCTCTATTCCCCCCGTATCCAGAACACACTCTCTCAGAAAATGAACGTCACCCGTCGACGCGTGCCCGACAGCCTGAAACCCCATCTCGCTGTCAACAGCTCTTTGACGATGAACCCTGCTTATGTGGTGATAGCACAAAATTGCTTCCTGAACATCCCCTGAAAATATGATATTCCCTCTATCGAGAACAAGGACGCTATCACACAGGTTCCGCACGTGCTCCAGGTTGTGGCTCACAAAAACGACTGCATTCGCCTTTTCCCTGAGCCTCGCCAGTTTCTCGAGGCTTTTGTTCTGAAAAGCGAGATCGCCAACTGCAAGGACTTCATCGACGAGCAAAATTTCCGGCTCACAATGGACGGCAACGGCGAATCCAAGCCGTACATACATTCCGCTGGAATAGTATTTAACCGGGACATCGACAAATTCGTTGATGTCGGCAAAATCGATTATGGCGTCGAGATTTTCGTCTACCTCTTTTTTTTTCATTCCCAAAATAGCAGCGTTGATGTATATGTTTTCCCTCCCCGTCAGGAGGGGATGAAAACCGGCACCCACGGAAATGAGAGCTCCAACCTTCCCCCGAACAGAAATTTTCCCTTTATCAGGCCAGAAAATACCGTTGAGCATTTTTAAAATCGTCGTCTTTCCCGAACCGTTCGGGCCGATAATCCCCTGAGTCTTTCCCTTTTTCAACTCAAATGAAATATCGTCGACGGCCCAGAACTCTCCCCGTCTCAATTTATCCGGGTGAGAAGACAGGCCGACGGTATTCCTTGCAATGTCACATATGCCGTAGAGCATGGACCGTTTCAGAAATTTACAGTACTTCTTCGAAACCCGGTCCACACGTATTGCGAAATCATCTTTCATCTTATACTCGCTCCGCCACTCTCGTTTCCGTCATGTGAAAGACAATGAGACAGATAAACGCAATGATCAAAGAAAAGAAAAGGGCAGCTAAAAATCCTCCCGGTTCGCCAACCGCACCCGTCAACACCATGTTCCGCGGAACGGATACCAGGTAATAGAGCGGGTTGTATGTAGAGATGACTTCGAGGAGTCCCGATTTGGGCTTTGGGTAAAGAACGGGGGTAATAAACATAAAAAACGTCATCATGATGGACAGTGCATTTCCCACGTCACGAATAACTGCGTTCATGAGGGAAAATATGAAACCCAGTCCCAGTGAGAGAAGTATCAGGGGAAGGGCAAGGAGGGGAACGAGCACTATTTTTCCGCTTGGTGCAAACCGGTAATACAGGCAGAGGGCCAGCACGAGGAGAAACTGGATAGTGAAAGACACGATGGATCTCCCCTGCGAAGCGAGAACGAGGGATTTTTTGGAAAAGTTAATTTTGACGATCATCGCCCCGGCCTGCACGAGAGAGTTCCCGGCGGCAACCAGTCCCGTTGAAAAGAGCTGCCAGAAAGCAACACCGAGAAGGCCAAAGATCGGATAGGGGACGCCAACGGGACCTATATCGAAAACTCCCGAGTGGTGAAGCAAAACGAAGGTTCCCACACTGACAAGGGGCACCACGAAGCTCCAGAATACCCCGATGAAGGACTGCTTGTAGATCGATATGAAATCCCGTCTGAATAGCTGATAGGTCAACCATCTGTTTGACCAGATGTCCTCTCCGATTTCAAAGAAAAGGGAAAGGTACCCCTTCCTCAAAGAGTTGTCCGGCTCATATGTGAAAATTTTTTCGTTTTCAGATCCCATAGTATCACGCTGGTTCTACTTGAAATCCCTTTTTGCAAAAATGAAGTTGGCAATAAAAATGAGAAGGGACAGGTAAAAGAAGAAGTAGAGGAATACGAAGCTCATCTTTCCTGCATCAAGGTGTACCCCGTAAACTGCCACATTTTTAAAGTTGAAGTTCTCAAGATTCGGAAGTATGTAATAAACGCCGAGGGGCAAATACTTACCTAGCAGCGTATTTGCTCTCTCACCAAAATATTTTAGGTCAGGGCTCAGGTGCCCGATAAAGAAGATCGAAAGGGTAAAAATGGCACTCAAGGTAGTCGTCGTGAAGGATGAAAACAGCATGGCCACGGCGGTTAGGATCAACAGCTCGAGGTAGATCATCAGAGAGACAAAAAGAAGTTCTATACGGATGTTCCCGCTCTGGACGAATGTGGTCAAAAGGAGGCCCGCGGTCATGGCAAGATTCGTGAGAAAAATCGTGACGGACAGCCCCGAGAACTTCCCGATCAAGAACTCAAACCGGGACACCGGCTTCGAAACGATGGCGTAAATGGTTTTTTTTTCCACTTCTTTGCTGACGAGGGTTATACCGACGAAGATCGCGATAATCGCTCCAAAAATGTGTACACAGGCAAGGCCTACATTTATGACAACTCGCTCGAAATCTCCCAGGGACAACTCAGCGATAAAATATGAAAGGCCGATCAAAAGGATGGCGAACATGAGGAGGCTGTAAAGAATTCGATCCCGAATAGTCTCCCTGAACGTATTAACAGCGATCGTGCCGACTCTCACGCAATTACCCTCCAACCTTTTCTATAAAAAGTTCTTCGAGATTTACCCTTACCGGAATTATTGCCGTTATGTTTCCCTTTGCATCCCGTGCTGCGTCGATCACCCTGTTTGCTGATAATTCAGAGGGGACATGGAAAACGAGGACGTTTCCCCTTAAAAAATGCGAAACGAAAGAACCATTCAAGGCGGCGACAAATTCATCGGTTCTCTCAATCCCCTCTACGCAGATTTCATAATATTTAATAGCCTCTCCTCCCAAAAGGTCACCGATCCTCCCCTCGGCAACCTTTCTCCCTCTGTGAAGAATGCACACTCTGTCGGCAAGAAGCTCCACATCAGATATTATGTGGGAGCTGAAAAAAACCGTTTTCCCTCTATTTTTCAAATCCCGGATCAGCTCCCTGATTTCCAGCCTTCCGATAGGGTCGAGACCGGACATGGGTTCGTCGAGAATCACCAGTTCAGGGTCGTTTATAAGAGCCTGAGCCATCCCTATTCTCTGAAGCATGCCCTTCGAAAACTTCCTCAGCTGAAGGTGAATCGCATCTTTCAAGCCGACTATTTCGAGCAACTCTTCCGCTCTTCTCTCCCGTTCCCTTTTTTTCAAACCGAAGAGGTTTCCGCAGAACATGAGGATCTCCCAGGCGGTGAGGTATTCGTAAAAAAATGGATGCTCCGGCAGAAATCCTATACTCCTTTTCTGCTGCACATTGCCGAGTGGCTCATCGAATATTCTCACCTCCCCTTCTGTGGGGTATATGATGGAGTTTAGAATCTTTATCGTCGTGGTTTTACCCGCCCCGTTCGGACCAAGAAACCCGTAAAGTTCATTTTTATAGACGGAAAGGGATATTCCATCGAGGGCTACAAAGGGTTTGAGAAAAAACCCCGTTCGGTAAATTTTTTTTAGCCCCGTGATTCTGATAGCTTCTTCCATCCCCAAATTCCCCGCAATTTCTATCTTTTCTTGTAAAGCCGCAACCTCTCTTTGACAATCGAACTCTTAACGTTCCCCGTATCTCTGTCTAAATAATAGTATCCGCCAAATGGCTCCGCCGGTATCGCCCCCACCAAGCCCAGTCTTACCAAATCACTTAACGTCTCCGGGTTCTTTCCCTTGATTTTGCTGTACTCTTGCACAGCGATTTGGAGAGCATTCAAATCTCTTTCAACGGCGACGCGTTTCATCCTGTCCCCGATCTTTTCTCTCAGAACGGGATCTTCAGTCTGATTATACATCTTCTCCAGAAAAGCGAGAGCCGTATCAGGTCTATTCGCCTCAGCAAGCAACCTCGAGGCAAGCAAGGGGAGATAGGAGGGGGACCCGGGTACTCTGCTCGCCCTCATGATGTAATCTGATGCCAGGTCGAATTGCTGGAGGTAAAAAAAGTAATTAAAGCCGATATAAAAAGGAAACCGCCATCTATCCGGGAGATTTTTCATCCCCTTTTCGAGAATTGAGATGCTTTCATCGACAAAGTTTCGATCGGAAGCAAGGATAATCCCCCCAAACAGGTAGGCAGTCTCAAACTTACTGTCGAGGGTCGTTACGAGATCCAGCGAACGGTACATCCAGTCGAGGCCATTTGCGGTATACTGCTTTTCCCCGGCATATTGTACACACCTGAGCCAGGTTATATCTGTCACGAGCGCATCAAAGCCCAGAGAAAATCTTTTAACGGCATCTACATCGGGAAGAAAGATATACTTTACCTTCGCGATTTCTGCCCGGTTGTCAATAGCCATCTGCGTGGTTACCGAAAGAAAAATGAGAATAAAGGTTATAAACGGGACCAACAGGGAATTTTTCTTTATATCAAGCTCTCTAAGTGTTTTCATCGATCTTTATCCTAATGTCATTCAGTGCCTGATCATCAAGCATAATCAGTTTTTCGGCATACTTTTCAAGTCCTTTAAACCCTGAATACTTTTTATATACAGAGAAGGCCGTCTTGTAAAGAAACCTCGCTTCTTCACCCTCTCCCCTTCTCTCTCTCATTCTACCAAGAAGGTAATATCCATAGGCAAAATTCGGCTCTGTCGATACCGCTTTTTTCAATATCCATTCTGCTTCCTCTCGTCTGCCTGACCTTGCAAGAAGAATCGATAGGTTCTTCATCGCAAAAACATTGTGGGGTTCGATGGCGAGTTGCCCATGATAGAGGTGGAGGGATTCCTCATCTACTTTCCTTCCTTCCTCTTGAGAAAAGAGCCCTCTGTTTATACCCTGCTGCAGGAGAAAAGCCTTCCTCCCGCGAAGCGAACCGGACCTCTTCTGTGTTCGCATTGAATTTTCGACCTCTTCAATCGCCTTTCGATAGTGAAATACGTCCCCTTGTTTCACGAAGGCGCGGTAATGAATTGCCCCTTTCGTCTCGCGCGTTCTCCCGTCCAGAAAGTCAACGGCAGTTGCTGCACCAAGCAATTTGAGTGCCGAATCGAACTTGCCCTCACGAGCAGTGCTTTCCCCCAGCGAGGAAAGGTAAAAAGAGCTGACGGTAGCCGCCGAATACATCACCACACCCGCAGTGAAAAGGGCAAGGAAAACCTTCATACCTTTTCGGAGAACTACCTCGTCCCATATGGTTTCGGCTTCACCGATATAGAGCCCCACAATGGAGAGAATAATGAGGGGCAAAGCGAGGGTGTGATAAAGGGAATCAACGGTGGCATGCACAAAAAATGATGCCCCCGCACCAAAGGTGATCGCACGCAAGGGATGATGGACATTCCTCGGTGGAAAGATGATTTTCAGAACCAGCGAGATCACAAATCCCAGGTAAAGGATCAAACCGATCACTCCCTGCTCGACGAAAACCTGGAGGTGCTCATTATGCAGGGTTTTAGCCTGTTTTCCATACAGCGAAACGGCTCCGGTAACCGGAGATTCATATTGATCGTAGTAATACTTGAAGTTGCCGAGACCGATCCCGAGGGGATGGTCTGATACTACCCGCAAGCCCGCATCGTAGATGCTCAAACGAGAATACCGGTATACGTCGGCTCCCGAGACTACTCTTTCCCTCAGTGGATTGGGAATTACAGCTATAAGGATGAGAAATGATAGGATGATGGCAAAGGCCTTCCATCTCAAACGGAAAAACAAAACCAGCGAGACGCCCGCGAAGCAGGAGATGGCTGATCCTCTCGACTTTGCGAGAAATATAGCTGCGAGAGAAAGGAGGAAGAAAAAAAGGTACACAACCTTGACCCTCACCTGCTCCTTTCCGAACAGGGCCATTGCAATGAACACAATGGAGGAGATGCTCATCAGTTCCCCCATAAAATTCGGGTTGAAGAACAACCCTGCCGGTCTCGGGTCATGAAGGATTATTTTTTGATAGAGCTGCAATCCCACCCCCACGACCACAGATAACGAGAGGAATAGAACAAAGTGCTGAATTCTCACCATACGGCGTCTAGCCGCTTCTGTGATCAAAGCGAAGTAGGAAAGACATATCATGATGTTTATGGACCACTGCAGTGAGGGCCATGGCGCTGAAGCAACCGCTCCGTTTACGAAGGATAAGAGAGTATAGGAGGTGAAAAAAAAAGCGGGATGATAAAATTACGGGGAACGCTCAATCTCTCCCTTATCAAACAAGCTGCCAAAAGGAGGATAACGCCCACCCTTATGAGAAATGTGGGCAATGGAGTTGTCCCCCCGTTAATCAGGGAAACTGCCAGCAATAAAAAAAACGGCAGGGGGGAAGAGGTATTCCCCCCTGCCGCTTTGTTCTTTCCAATGAGCAAGGTCATAAAAGATTACACGTCATTAAGGACATTGACGAGCGAGTTATTGTCGTTGATGCTCCATTCATCGAAATCTGCATCGTTATCGACGTTCCCGATCGCTGCAGAGGTAAAGTTGTTTTGATCCACATCGTCTGCCGCCGTGATACTGCCTGTATCATCGGTCCCATCGGTGGAAATGATCTTCAACGTGGACCCGGGGTTCACGACACCTTGGTCCGCCCCGAGAGAATAATCGTATCGCTGACTCGTTCCCACAGGAGCCCAGTTGACAGCATCGAAGGTGTTGTAACTGCTGTACTCCCCGAAATACGATGTCTCAGCAGTGTAGATCGCTTTCAGGTTCGTCTTCGCTTCGGACTGCTTCGACTTCGCCTGAAACTTTAAGAAGTTCGGGATCGCTATCGCTGCGAGAATACCGATAATCGCGACGACGATCATGAGCTCGATGAGCGTAAAACCTTTTCTGTCTCTCATTTTCCTAATCATTGTTTCCTCCTTTTCTCTTTTTATTCTATCCACTGTTTCAACCGAAAGCACTTTTTTTTCACCTCCTGTTATTTCCTTTTGCTGTCTTGATAGCTTCAATTTGCATGCCACATGGCATAAATAATTGTGTTTATTAAATGGCTTTTAAAATCAACATCTTAAAAAACAATCTCAAGCATTTATAATAGTGCATGGAAGCATTGAGTTGTAAGCTGACAAATTTTGTCACTCTTATCGCATCAAGTGACTTTTTTCGTCAGTAATCACGACAGGTCGTCGCTGGGTGTGGTGAACGATTTCGTTTCGTCGATCTTCCAGATATCCAATATTGAATCGTTATCGATATTTCCCCATCCGTAGGCGCTGAAAGAAACAGTGCCCGCTCCCGGATTTATACCAGCGGGAACTGCATCTCCTTTCCCGAATATTTGAGCCTTAGCTGTATCAACTGAATAACTATAATAATAGTTCGATCCCACGGGAACCCATCTTATTTGATTGAAATCATTGGAGAAAATATTATTCTCGGAATAATATGAGATCTGCGCGCCGTGTATGGCGCCGAGATTCGCCTTGACCTCAGTTCGCTTTGTCTTGGCCTGGAAGTTCATATATGAGGGAACGGCGATAGCAGCGAGTATGCCGATGATGACCACTGCGATCATCAACTCGATGAGAGTGAATCCTTTGATCCCTGTCCTTTTTAACATCTTTTCTCCACTGGAACTAACAATGCTATTCATTACTAGCACAAATTATACCCTTTCTAGAAATAAGTAAAAAAAGGGATGTTGTGTTGCACTACTCGATCCCAAACTTTTCAAGGCGGTATCTCAATGACCGGAAGGAAATTTTGAGAAGTTTCGCAGCCTCGGTCTTGTTTCCCCCGGTCATATCGAGGGCTTTCAAGAGGAAGTTTCTCTCCATATCCCCCACGAGCCCATCGAGCGATTCTCCATTTTGGATAACGATATTCGCAGATTCGAAATCGGAAAAATCTTTGTTCTCTGCAAAGTTGATATCTTCCGGCAAGCTCTCTGGCGTTATCTGGTCTTTCGTCTCGAGTATGACGGACCTTTCTATGATGTTTTCAAGTTCTCTCACATTGCCGGGAAAATCGTATCGAATGAGCATTCTCATCGCTTCAGGGGATATTTTGTTAACCTCTTTGCCGATTTCAATCGAATATTTGTTCAGGAAATGGTGGGAGAGAATCGGTATATCCTCTCTTCTGTCCCGAAGAGGGGGGACGTTGATTAATACGACGTTGAGCCGATAAAAGAGGTCGTCCCTGAATGAACCGTCCTGCGCGGCATCCAAGAGGTTTCTTTTCGATGCGGAAACGATTCTCACATCGACCCTCTTGAGATCATTTCCCCCTACCCTGCGAAAGGCCTTTTCCTGCAGCGCGCGAAGAAGCTTCCCCTGCAAAGATACGGGCATCTCGCCTATCTCGTCGAGAAACAGGGTGCCACCGTTGGCAACCTCAAACAAACCCTGCTTGCTGCTCACTGCGCCAGTAAAAGCTCCTTTTACGTGGCCGAACAGTTCGCTCTCGAGCAGGGACTCGGGAATGGCTGCGCAGTTTATTTCCACGAAGTTCCCCTCTCCCCTATCGCTCTTGTTGTGTATGGCCCTCGCAACGAGTTCCTTCCCCGTACCCGATTCCCCGATAATGAGAACGTTCGCCTTCGTGGGAGCTATTTTTTCTATGAGTTCATATATCTTTGTCATCGGTTCGGATGAGCCGATAATGAACTCATAGCTCAACTTTCTCTTCACCTCTTCTCTCAGCGCCGTGTTGTGTAAGATAATATTTTTCTTCTCCAGCGCCCGTTCGACGAACAAGTTTAACTCCTGATTGTCGAAAGGTTTCGTCACGTAATTGAAGGCTCCCTTTCTCATCGCGGAAACGGCATTCTCGATCGATCCGTGGGCGGTCATGACAATCACTTCCGTCTCCGGATGGGTCTCTTTCACTTTTTCGAGGACCCGTATCCCGTCATCACCGGACGCTATTTTCATATCGGTAATCACGATATCGTATACATTTGTTGATATGAGGCTATACGCTTCTTCCAGGGTTCCCCCGGAGTCAACTCTATAGCCTTTTTTCCTGAAGAAGATCTCCAGAACGGTCCGGATACTCTCCTCGTCATCCACGACCATCAGGTATCTCTCTGGCTTTTTATCTTTCATCCTCTTCTCTTTTTCCTTTGCATCCTTTCATCATGCATTCGAGCAATGTTTTATCCTTCGCGCGCTTCTTCACCATTATATCGTTGCCGCAGAGGGGACACGCTATCTGTACAGGTTCTCTCCAGGTTGCAAATGTGCAACCCGGGTATTCAGAACAGGAGTAAAAGATCCTGCCTTTTCTGGAAACTCTCTCGACGATATCCCCTTTTTCGCAAGAAGGGCATCGGACACCGACAGGGTATGCTTCTTTTCTGTCGCATTCGGGGGCACCGGAGCAAGCCAGATACCGTCCTTTCCTCCACCTCCTTATCATCATCTCTTTGCCACAGTCCCTGCATTGTAACCCCGCCGGCTCATCCTGAATTACCGTTATCCTTCCTTCCTCATCTTGAGTAAAGTTTTTCGTGTTTTTACATCCGGGATAATTTTTACAGGCAAGAAACCTCCCGCTTCTGCCCACCCTGACAACCATCTCGCCGCCGCACTTATCACACTCTATCCCGGTAGTGATCAGCTTATCCTTGACTTTCTCCATATCGCTTTTCGCTTTTTCCACGTCACCGGAGAACGGTCCATAGAAACTCCCGACGGCAAGACGCCATTCGAGCTCTCCCTCTTCAATCCTGTCAAGCTCATTCTCCAACCTTGCGGTAAACTCCACGTCCATGATTTTAGGAAAGCTTTCTGATAAAAGATCCGAAACTATCATGCCGAGTTCCGTGGGAACGAATTTCCCCTGGTCTACACTCGCGTAGCTTCGATTTTTAATCGTCTTTATGATCGCCGCGTAGGTCGAGGGTCTCCCTATTCCCTTCTCTTCGAGTATTTTGATTAAACTGCTCTCGGTGTATCGTGATGGCGGCTGGGTAAAATGCTGCTTCGGCTCGAGCTTTATGAGCCGTAACGTCTCTGCTTCCCTCAACTCGGGTATTTTCGTTTTTTTCTCCTCTTCCTTTTCATTCTCGGGCGTTTCATCGTACACTTCGAGGAAGCCTTTGAAAACGAGGGTCTGCCCGGTCGCTCTCAATAGATACATTCCCGCTGCTATATCTACGACCACATGTTCATATATCGCCGGTTTCATCTGAGAGGCCACGAATCGCTCCCAAACAAGTTTGTACAGCCTGTGCTGGTCCCTCGTGAGATACTTTTTCGCGGCCTCCGGCCTGTTTCCCACATCGGTCGGCCTTATCGCCTCGTGCGCGTCCTGCGCCCTTTTCTTGTTCCTGTAAAAGTTCGGTTTCTCCGGCAGGTATTCGTCGCCGTAATCACGAGCGATGAGATTCCTTGCCGCGGATTGAGCATCCCCTGATATCCGTACAGAATCGGTTCTCATGTATGTGATGAGACCGGTGATCTCACCCTTACCAATCTCTACCCCTTCGTATAGGCTTTGCGCCACACGCATCGTTTTATCTGCAGAGAAGCGGAGTTTTCTCCAGGCCTCCTGCTGTAATTTTGAGGTGATAAAGGGAGGCTGAGGAGTTTTTTTCCTCATCTTCTTGACTGTCTTCTTGACGAGGAAATCCTCGTGAGAAAGATCAGCCAGTATCTTTTCGGCTTCCCCTTTCTTTGCAATATGAACTTTTCTCCCCTCCTTTTTGACGAGCTTCGCTTCAAAGTCGGGAGGTACCCCCCCCCTCAAAACCGCCGTTATTGACCAGTACTCTTCCGGCGTAAAAGCGATTATCTCCTTTTCCCTTTCACAGATAAGCTTCAATGCCACCGATTGCACCCTTCCTGCGGAGAGCCGTTTCTGCACTTTGGACCAGAGGAGGGGGCTCAATTTGTACCCCACGAGCCGATCCAGCACCCTTCTCGCAACCTGCGCCTCATAGAGGTGTTTTTCGAGGCGCCGAGGGCTCTTCATACCCGACTCGATCCCCTTCTTCGTTATTTCGTTGAAAAGTACTCTCATGATCCTTTCATTCTGCTCCCCGAGAATCATGGCAATGTGCCAGGCTATCGCTTCACCTTCCCGGTCAGGGTCAGAGGCCAGGTATATCCCATCGGCGTCCTTAGCCTTCTTCTTTATTTCGTCTATATATTTCTTCTTCTCTTTGATGATCATGTATTTGGGCTCAAAATCTTTTTCCACGTCTACACCGAGCCTGCTCTTTGGAAGGTCCATAACATGGCCCATAGAGGCAACAACATCAAATTTCTTTCCCACGTACTTCTTAATGGTCCGTGCTTTCGCAGGTGATTCAACGACTATCAGCGACTTCCCCATTTTTTATCGGCTCCTCAAGTTATTTCGCCAAAATCGCAACTATTATAACCAACTCTACGAAAATAACAAGAAAGGGCGAAAATCCCTTTGTGTTTATTACAAATACGGTTTTCCTTCAGGTGCCATCCCGACTCGAACTGATCCATCTCAAACGAGCCTGAAATAATAACCATCACCACCTCTTTTTACCCGGTTTTTTATTTCGAGCGTAACCATCGCAGCCGAGACCTGCCCGATATCATCATTTGCCATCGAGGAGATCTCTTCCAGAGACATCTCTCCTGTCAGAAGGTCCAGCAATTTTCTCTCTAATCTCGTTAAGTTTTCGTGATGCTCTTTGGTCTTCTCTTTGCTAATCACTCTTCTCTTACCTGGAGAAAGACCGAAAGCTTCGAGGATATCGGAGATACCGGTCAGAGGGTGAGCACCCATCTTTATCAGTCCATTCGTTCCCTCCGATTGGGGAAAAAGAGGATTCCCGGGAACAGAGAAAACCTCTTTGCCATATTCGGCCCCGAACCTCGCCGTTATCAGCGAACCGCTTCTCCTGGTCGCTTCTATGACACAGACGAAATCCGACAAAGCGGCAATTATACTGTTTCGAACCGGAAAGTTTCTCCCCATCGGCTTCGTTCCCGGGGGGAATCTTGACAGCACACATCCAGCTTCGACCACTTCGCTGTACAGTTTCTCGTTCTCTCTCGGGTAGATAACATCCACGCCGGAGCCGAGAACCGCGACGGTTTTCCCATTCATTTCGAGAGAATCCCTATGGGCACAACTGTCAATCCCCCGGGCAAAACCGCTGATGACGGGGATGCCATGCAGAACCATCTCGCCAACAAAATTCCTGCAGAACCGGAGGCCTGATAGAGTTGGCTTCCGAGAGCCCACGACGGCTCCTGAGAAGCGCTCGAGGACAGAACTATCGCCCCGTACATACAGAACAGGTGGTGCAGATTCGATATTCCTCAATTTTTCCGGATAGGTGGAATCCAGATAGGTAATTATCGTGATGTCATGCTTTCCACAAAACTCGATAATTTTTTCGGCCGTTTCGAGGAATTCACCCCCCCCGGCAATTTTTTTAACTCTCTGTGGGTTCAAGCGGGATTTACCCGACGATGTGTCCCCCTCAAGGTACGAAAGGATATCCGCTGAGGATATGTGGTTGCATGACGATGAATATATGAATAAGAGTTTATTTCTCTCCATCTCACACCCCTTTCAATTACCCCTTCAACATCCGTACCCGAATCCTGGAAGGGGTGATTTCTGGGGTGCGCTACAAATTGTCCCTCACCACACGGGCAGATGCGTTGAAGGATATGCGGGAATCTATGACAAAGATCGTTGAAAAATTGTCATTAACCCTAATTACCACCGCCTTTCCAACCTTGACGAGGTCTGCATCTTCGGTCATTTTGATGCGAGAGGGCGTAGCAGTCAATTCCTGAAGATCCTTCAGCGGTACGTATATGCTCACTACATCCCCGATCTCAAATCCCTTCTCTTTGCCCCCTTTGATGTAGATCGCATCCCCTTCAGCAAATTCGTAGTTATCTCCGGAGCCGACAACGACACCCCCGCTTAGCTTGTCATCGAGGTATCGAAAAGATACTTCGGGAATTTCCGGTATTTCCTCAGAGAGGTAATCGATGCGAAACGCTTCTTCGATCAGTTCGGTTATCGTACCAATTATTCTGTTTCCAGTCTTTTCAACGATCTTCACTTTACCGATATACTTTTTCTTGTATGACTTTCCCCCGATTCCCTTCACCTTTACCGGACCTTCAACCCGGAATACGCCGAACTCCGTTCCCAAGGGATAATCATTTTCCAGATTAAGATAGAGTCTATCACCGGGAGCAAATATCAGTTTCTGATCGGTCGTTTCGACGATATTCCCCACCTTTTCCGGTTTACCCCTTACCAACTCTCCACTGCCGATCACTGCCTTTCTGCTCATTTTCAGCTTTTTCTTGATCTCTTCTTCAGTCTGCTTATCCATTGCAGACATTTCCGGGGACGACTCTTCCCCCGGGAGAGACTTCTCCGCCAATAAATACTTGAACTCCTCCGTGATGGGAGGCGGCGTTGCTATCAGGATCATTAGTCCGGGATAGATGTAGTTCGGGTTCGTGAGGTAGCGGTTCATTTCCCAAATTTCGGGCCACCTGAACGGGTCACCAAAATATTGGGCCGATATATCCCATAGAGTATCTCCCGTCATAACGGTATGAACCACTCCTTCCTCCTGCGAAGAAACGTCTTGTGATGTGATCGTTATGACGAATGCTAAACTGGCAATGATAAAGCAAAACAAAACTATTTTTCTCATCATCTTCCTCTCTTTTTAATTTTCCCCGTTTAAAATTTATATTAATTATACTTAAATTAACCTATTTTATAAAAAACTACGATTAAATTACTTAAAAGTCAACCCGTTTCACTTGCGGGTACAAATATACTATCGTCAAGTATTGGAAAAAAATTTAGCAAAACTGAGAGAATGGTGTGAGAAAAGCGGTCTATTACGCGAAGGTCCCAAAAAGAGAGATTGCATACATAAGATTTATTTTCGAGGGTTATGAGCATATCGGCAATATACGCACCCTCGATTCCGTTCGAGGCCTCATCGAATTTGTCATTTCCCCCGACTTCGATGAAGACTTCCACTTTGTTGTAAACGCCCTCAAAGAGAGCATTTCTCTCGAACTCATCGAAAAGCCCGAAGGCTACGAATCGATTGCAGATTTGGATCCCAACCCTTCAGGTGGATGACAGCATGAAATATTCTTGATTCCCTCTGGGGCCTTTGACCCTGCTCGGCACGCAATTTCTCACATCAAGCCCGACACGAGAAACAAACATTTGCATTTTCTCGACCGCCTTCAGTCTCACGGCCTCCTCCCGGACGATTCCCCCCTTTCCCACCTCCTGCCTCGAGAGTTCAAACTGAGGTTTTATCAGTGTGAGGAGATAGCCTCCATGCTTCAAAAATGGGATAACAGCAGGAATAACGAGGGTGAGGGAAATGAACGAGACATCAATTGTTATCAGGTCCACTTTTTCCGGGATGAGATCCGGTTGAACGTAGCGCACATTACACCCTTCGATGGCGATGACACGAGGATCTTCCCGCAGCGAAATATCCAGAAGATTTCTCCCAACGTCTATTGCATACACTCTTGCCGCACCGTGTTTCAGCAGGCAATCGGTAAAACCACCGGTCGATGCGCCAACATCCAGGCAAACAAAACCTCTCACATCGAGTACCACATCTTGCAGGACCCCTTCGAGTTTTGATCCCCCCCGGGAAACATAAGGCGTGGCCGAAGCAAGAATTTCGATATCGCTTTCCGCCCTGACCATGGATCCCGCTTTATCAACCCTGCATCCGTTGACCATAACCCTTCCCGCCATTATGAGACCCCGGGCACGGTTGCGGGAGGACACATATCCCCTTCTCACCAGTTCCGCATCCAGTCGTGATTTGTGACTTTTCCCTTCAGATGATTTTCCCAATTTCTGCCTTATACGAGCGATCGGATGTGGCTTCCTCCCGCTTTTTATCCTCGAGTAACAAAAGAGCACTTTCATATATTCCCCGGGCATCGATTCCCAGAATCTGGCGAAGTTGTGCCTGGCTCCCATGCTCGAGGAACCTATCATTTATTCCGAGACGCATATATTTTATGCCCGTGAGCCCCTTATCGGCTAGAACCTCAACCACCCCGCTTCCAAAACCACCGGCCAGGACATTCTCCTCCACGGTGATCACCTTT
>CAYFXN010000007.1:44357-56994 GCA_964347065.1 uncultured bacterium
CACCGACTGATTCTTTTTGTTTTGGGCGATATCTTTGACAAATCGACCATCGATCACTTCTGCAGAAACTCCGTGATTCAGGAGCATCGAAGCAGCCTCAAGTGCCGGGTATACTGTTGAGCCGATGGCAACAACTGTCAGGTCATCTCCTGCTACGAGAGTCCTTCCCTTTCCACAAAGGATTCGAGACAACTCATTCGGGTCGAAGGCACCCGAAATCTCTCCCCTTGGATACCTCATTGCAACGGGACTCCCCATCGCAACAGCAAAGTGAAGCATCCCTCTCAGTTCAACCTCATCGGATGGTGCCATAACGGTGATATTCGGTATGTGACGGAGGTAAGAAAAGTCGAATATTCCCTGATGGGTTGCTCCGTCATCCCCCACGATTCCTCCCCGATCGAGGATGAAAACCACATGTAAGTTCTGGAGGCACACGTCGTGAACGATCTGGTCGTATGACCTTTGTAAAAAGGTCGAGTATATAGCGGCAACCGGTATTTTTCCCCTGGCTGCCAGGCCGGCCGCAAAAGTAATTCCATGAGACTCGGATATCCCCACGTCAAAAAATCGTTCGGGAAAACGCTTCCCGAATTTTTCTAGGCCTGTCCCGCCCGGCATCGCTGCCGTTATCGCTACGATATCCCTGTTTTTCTCACCAATCTTCACGATCTCTTCGGCAAATACCGATGTGTATGATCTTTTCGTCTTTTTCTTTCGCGCCTCTCCGCTCTCTATCACAAAGGGGCTTACACCGTGGAACTTTTCGGGATTTTCCTCGGCAAAGTCATATCCCAAGCCCTTCTTTGTAATCACGTGAATAAGGACCGGGCCATTAAAGTTCTGAGCGTTTTGGAGAGTTACGATCAAGTCATCGATGCTATGCCCGGGTATGGGACCTATATAGGTGAAGCCAAGTTCCTCGAACAGTATCCCCGGAACGATCAAGCCTTTTGCGAGCTCCTCGAGTCTCCTCCCCGCTTTGGCAAGCATATCCCCGGTAAAGGGGATCGATTTGAGGAAACGTTCCAGTCTCTTTCTGAAACTCGTGTAGAATTTACCGGTCATAATCCGGTTCAAATATGTGGAGAGAGCACCAACGTTTTGAGAGATAGACCACTCATTATCGTTCAGAATAACGATAACATCTTTTTTTAAGTGGCCCGTTTGGTTCAGCCCCTCCAGCGCCAAACCCGACGAAAGCGAGCCGTCCCCGATAACGGCTACGATCCGGTATTTCTCCCCGTTCAGGTCCCTTGCAGCTGCCATGCCAAGGGCCGCAGATATGGAGGTGGAACTGTGGCCGGTTCCGAATGCGTCATGTTCACTTTCCGTCATCCTGGGAAATCCCGATATCCCTCCATACTGGCGGAGACTGCTGAACCGTTCTCTCCTCCCTGTCAACAGTTTGTGTGCATACGCCTGATGCCCCACATCCCAGATGATCTTATCGACAGGGGAATTGAGTACGTAATGTAAGGCCAAAGTAAGTTCGACGACTCCGAGGCTCGATGCGAGATGACCTCCCGTTTCTGACACCGTCTTGATGATGCACTCCCTGATTTCCCGGGCCAACTCGGGTAGCTTCCTTTTCTGAATTTTCCTGAGGTCATCTGGTGAGTTTATTTGTTCAAGCAATCCCATAAAAACTCAACTTCTCCTTCTCAGGCAGACCTCTGCGATAGCTTCGAGGGGAGCAGCTTGTTCCCCCAGCACCTTTAGGCAACTTTTCGCCTCATCGATCAGGTGCGCTGCCTCTGCTTCCGCACTTTTGAGTCCGACAGCAGAAGGATACGTTGCCTTCCCTATTTCTGCATCTTTTCCCGTTTTCTTTCCCATCTCGGAAAAGCTCGATTTAACGTCAAGTATATCATCTACTATTTGAAATGCTAATCCAAGATTGGAGCCAAATTGGGAAAGTAAGGAAAGATCCTCCTCACCAGCCCCCGAAAGTATGGCTCCGCAGAGAATTGATGCGCCTATCAGCGCCGCGGTCTTTTTCCGGTGAATCTCTTTCACGGCCTTTTCATTTGCCTCTGTGGAAGCAAATTGCATGTCCAGCACCTGTCCGCCCACCATCCCTGCGGCACCTGCGGCTTTGGCGAGCTCCCACGTTGCTCTCACTTTATTTTCCAGGGATATCCCGTCATCTCTCGTCTCGGAAAATATTCTGAACGCCTCCGTAAGCAAGGCGTCACCGGCGAGAATCGCCAGCGCCTCACCAAATACTTTATGACATGTGGGGATACCCCTTCTGAAGTCATCATCATCCATGGCTGGGAGGTCATCGTGAATGAGAGAGTAGGTGTGAACAAACTCGACGGCAGCTGCGTACGGTATCGATTTCCTCCACTCGCTGTCATACATCGAGTAAGACGAGATGAGCAGTATCGGCCTGAACCTTTTGCCCCCGGCGCCAAGCGAATAGACCATTGCCTCGTAGAGTCGCTCCGGTACCCAGTCCCTGATCGGTTGAAGCATAGCAATGAGAGCGTCATCCACCTCAGACTTCAGCGATTTCATATACGCCGTGATATCAATATCTCCGGCCATCACTCCGTATCTTCACTCCTGCCAGATTCGAAAAAATCCTCTTCGTCAATCTCTTCCCTTACCACTCTGCTCCCCTTCTTGACCAAAGCTTCCAGTTTTTTCTCGGCCTCATCAAGCTTTTCGTTACAATACCTCGTAAGCTTTACACCTTCCTCAAAAAGCTGTAGGGATTTTTCGAGGGAATCACTGCCATCCTCGAGCTGTCTCACAATACCCTCCAGCTTTTTTAACGCATCTTCAAAGCTGAGTTTTGTTTCTTTTTTATCGCCCATACATATTACCCCTCGCCGATTTCCTTCTAAGCATATGCCTCTACTCCCCCCCAGCTTTGATGCTGGTGCAGTCAGCGAAAGAGATCCATCGGGTTTACCCTCTCATTGACAATCCGTACCCCCAGATGCAGGTGCGGTCCGGTGGCTCTTCCCGAAGATCCCACGCGGCCTATAACGGTGCCCCTTTCCACATAATCTCCAGCTTTGACGGTTGAGTCCTCAAGGTGAAAATACATGGAAAAAACCCCCCCGCCGTGATCAATTACCACGGATATTCCGGAGAAAAATAGCTCTCTCGACATTTTCACTGCACCATGGTTGATAGCTCTCACCGATGTTCCCCGCGGAGCGAAGGCATCGACACCCGTATGAGGGTTCCTCTGTTCGCCGTTGATCACCCTTTTCCTTCCGAACCCATTGCCATTGAAACCATCGAAGGGAGGAATGAAATTGCCTTCCCAATGAATGAGGGAATCAGAATGTTGCCATATTTTTTTTAGGAGTGCCGACTCTGTGTGAATCCTTTTCATCTCTTTTTTTCCCGGGTTTACATAGGAGTCTTCTACCCCCTGGATGTGTTGGGTGGGAAATGCGGCAGGGATCACCTTCACATTTTTTGTCACCTTCCTGGTGCCGGTTTTTTTCACAAGAAACAAGGTGAGTTCTTTATCTCCCGCAGACGAATTAAGGTCAAAACCGAACCAGCCCTCGGCCCTTTTCCCTTCACACCGAAGATATACGCTTTCATTCCCGTACTGCATTTTGACCTTCACGAGCTCTTCATCGCTCAGCACCTTCACGGGGAATATCTCACCCTGCTTCGGTTCCTGGGTTCCCGTAATGACAACGTCGGCACAATAAAGGATGGGAGCATGAAGAACGAAAAGCAGAGAAACAGATACCAATGTTAAAAACGACAACATACCTTTTCTCATTCCTTCTCTTCCACCCGTGAGTAAAGTCTCCCCTGGAAGAGGAGCGTCTCTATCCTCGATCCCTTATCAACTGTCTGTGATTCCTTGATAATCCTTTTCGTTTCGGTATCAAAAGTGATTGAATACCCCCTTTCAAGGATTCTCTTCGGGTCGAGAGACACGGCCTTCCCCTTGAGATTTTCAAGTCTAGCCTTCATGAAAACGATGGTCTCGTTCACTCTCCGCTCCATTGAGATAAAATATTGGCCTGTCCTGATTCTCAACGAGTCGAGATAACGAGCCGGCGATTGCGCTGTGAGCCTTTCCTCCAGATCGGCGAGGTGAAGCCTCTTTGAGCGGAGCATTATCCTCGGATCCCTGAGCTCTCCTCTCACGTAGTTCAGTTTCGCCCGGAGTAGTGTGATCTCCTCTGACACCTTCCTTTGAATCCTGGCCATGAGATGATTCAGCCTGTCGAGCTGCTCGGACTTCACCATAACCGCAATTTCCGATGCATTGGAAGGAGTGGACGCCCGGACATCTGCAACTAAGTCGGCGAGAGTAAAATCAGACTCGTGCCCCACTGCCGATATCACGGGCGTTTTGAGAGAAGCGATGGTCCGTACGACAACCTCTTCATTGAAGGCCCAGAGGTCTTCAATCGACCCTCCACCTCTGCCGACAATAATCACGTCGACACGGCCCTCCCTGTCCATAGTTTCCAGGGCCTCGGAAATTTCCCCTGCTGCCCCCTCACCCTGAACCAATGTCGGTGAAATGACTATCTCTGTATTGGGAAATCTGTTTCTGATAATTCTCACTATGTCCCGAACGGCAGCGCCACCAATCGATGTGACAATACCCACACGAGAAATGAAGTACGGGAGTTTCTTTTTCATCTTTTCATCAAAAAGACCCTCTGCCTGGAGGCGTTCCTTCAACTTTTGAAATCTGAGGAGCAGGTCGCCTATACCCGTCACATCGACTGCTGACGCAACAATCTGATATTCACCCCGTTTCTCGTAGATCGCTATCTGTCCCGAGACTATTACAAACTGTCCGTCCTCTATTTTTCCCCGCACACCTCTGTCTCTTCCCCGAAAGAGAACGACCCGGATCTGAGACTCGTCGTCTTTGAGTGTAAAGTAACTGTGACTGGCAGGAGACAAATAATAGTTCGATACCTCCCCACCCACCCTGACAAAGGGAAAGGCATCTTCCAGCAACGTTTTTATCTGCCCCGTTAGTTCAGAGACGGTGAGATGTTCCCTTTCAAGTAACGCCATCTTTCTCAACTCCCTGCAAGCAAATCGGAAAGGGTGACAAATCTGTAACCCTCAAAAAGTGACTCCCTCACCAATTTCTCTATCAGATCCACCACATCCGATCCGGGATGCATAATGCCAATTCCCATCCCGTTTTGGGATGCGATCTCTTTGAGCTCTTCAAATCGCTCCACGATCTTGGCCGGGTCATCATCATTATCGATGAAAATATCTCTGACAATGCTTTTGACCCCTGTTACGCGAAACACAAATGGAGCGACAGACTGCGCAGTCGTCTTGCTATCGAGAAAGAAAAGCTGCCTCTTTTTCAAATAGAGCGCAACATACCGCATTCCCTCCGAACTCTTGGTAAACCTGGAGCCCATGTGGTTCGATATGCCGCAGGCACCGGGAACCCAGGAGAGCGCCCTATCGAGCCTATCGATAATCTCCTTCTCACCCATATCCACCGCCAAGAGAAATTCGCTCGTTTTGTCCGTAACGTTCTTCTCCGATTGCATCGGCATGTGAAGGAGAACCGAATTTCCCTTGCGCACCGATACCGCTGCCAATTCCCGCGAGTATTGGCCGCCCGGTAATATCGATACCGTCACCGGCACTCCCATGTTTATAAATTTGAGCGTCCTGTCCTTTTCATAACCCACATCATCTAAAACGAGGGAAATCTTGCCTTTGATGAGCCCGCCTTCGAGAAAGTCCCCCGCCTTTTCCTCCTCCATCAGGTCTTCAACCAATGCTTGCTCATCCTTTTCCGTTTGAACTTCAACCCTTTCGAGGGACTTGACTCGGGCAGAATCTCCTGGATAGAGATAGATAATAGCAGCTGCGATGCCCAGAAAGAATGGCAGGAACGCAAAAACAAGGGCCTTTTTCCAATCCTGGAAAAGACCCTTTTCTCTCTTATTTCGCCGCTTGCTCATCTGATAAAACGGTTCAAGTTTGACGCTTCAGCTTGCTTTCTCCATATATTTTTCCTTGAATATCTCCCATCCTTTGAGGAGTTCAAGTGCCCTCTTTAACTGCACATCTTCGCCATCTTTCACGGAACTCTTGTCAATTTTTTCTTCTATGATCGGTTTCTGGTCTGCAGCATCCTGTGGTGACTCGTCGGCATCCGGCGACTCCAGATGCTTCTTCAAGTCCTGCTCCCGAAAGGGTACAAGATGCTTATCGGGGGAGCTCGTGCCGACCTGAACGACTATGTCTGGAGTAATACCCTTTGCCTGAATCGACCTTCCTTTGGGAGTGAAATATCGTGCAGTGGTGAGCCTCACCGCAGAACCATCTTCAAGGGGGATTATCGTCTGCACAGAGCCTTTCCCAAAAGTCTGGTTCCCGAGAACAACGGCCCGTTCATGATCCTGGAGAGCACCGGCAACGATTTCCGATGCGCTTGCAGAGCCGGCGTTGACCATCACAATCATGGGAAAGCCCAGTTGAGCCCCCGCCTCACTCGCTGTGTATTTGAATTTCTGATCTTCCCGCCTTCCATCAGTGTATACGATCAAGCCCTTATCGAGAAACGTATCGGCAACTTTAACTGCCTGGTCCAGCAATCCCCCCGGATTGTTTCTCATGTCGAGAATCAACCCTTTCATTCCTCCTTTGTCTTCCTTTATCTCTTTCAGGGCTTTTTCAAGCTCGTTGTAAGTTCTCGCCTGGAACTGATTGATTTTTACATACCCGTATCCTTTCTCCAGGATCTTCCATCTCACGCTCTTAATCTTTATGATGTCCCGGGTAATGGTGAAACTCTTGGGTTCCTTCCACCCCTCCCTCATGACCCAAATCGTAACGTCGGTCCCTGGCTCACCACGTAGTCTTTTTACAGCGTCCATGATGGTCATGTCTTTCGTTGTCTCATCCTCGATTTTAACGATTACATCCCCCGCTTCCAGGCCTACGCGATAGGCAGGCGTGTCCTCAATCGGAGATATTATCGTCAGAGCGCCATCCCTCACACCAATCTCTATCCCGAGACCCCCGAAGGAACCCTTCGTCTCCACTTCCATCTCCTTGAACATATCGGGAGTCATGAAGGAGCTGTGGGGGTCCAGTGTCTGCAACATACCTTTGATGGCACCGTACACAATTTCTTGTGAATCCACATCCTCGACGTAGTTATTCTGAACTATCGCGATCGCGTCGGAAAAAATCTTTAACTTTTCGTAGATGGTCACATCTTCTTTCGTCGGGTTTCCAATCGCATATTTCCCCACCAGTATTCCCGACATAAACAGCACCACAAAAAGAGGTAATATCATCTTTTTTTTCATCTATTGCTCCTTTCACGCTCGAGGAATCTTGATATATTTCAATGGATTAACCGGTTTTCCACCAACTCTCAGCTCAAAGTAGACAATGGGCGAGCTATCTTTGTTCAGAGCGCCGATTTTCTGACCTTTTTTAACTCTATCACCCACCTTCACATTATACAATGCAGCCTTCCCGTACACGGTGAAAATATCACCGGTGTGCTCGATAACCGTTACGAGACCAAATCCGCTCAAATCTCCCTGATACACAACGACCCCATCTTCAACAGCACGGACGCCCCCTCCGTGCTTGCCTTTGATCTCTATACCCTTGTTTTCGATGTAAACGTCGAATTCCTTGTCTTTCACCTTTCCAAATCTCGTCACCACAGCACCCCGCGCAGGAAACGTAAACCCTGAAGGGACACTCTTTGCAAATATCGGCTTTTCTCTTTTCCTCCTAATGCTACTTTCGATTGCCGCCACCGTATTCTGAAGATCAGCGATATCGCGATTCAATTTCTGGTATCTTCTTTCGATCTTCTTTTTTTCATTCTCAACCTGAGCGAGTTCCCTCTCCCTTTTTTTTCGTTGCGTCTCGATATGCTTCTTCCTTTTTTCCGTCGAGATGTGTTTTCTCTCCCAGTATTTTCTCGTGTCCTCAAGATCGTCCAATTTCGTCGCAATATTCCGTTCTTGACTGAATATCCCTCCGATTTCCTCCTCAAGGCTCTTCACGAGGAGCAGCGACATATAGCGGTTCTTTTCTTCCTGAATAAAGGAAAACAAGGGATTGGGCCTGTCGGCATTTTTGTTAAATAGTATTTGCGTCGCACTCTCTGCCGCTTCTTCGAGATCTCTCTGCCGCTCCTTCAACCGGGAAATCCTTCTATCGTATTTGTTGAGGAGCGTCTCAACGTAGCGGAGTTCTCTGTTAACCCTTTGCAGGAACTCGCTTTTTTTTCTCAGTTGTTCTTGAAGCGTGCCCACGTTTTTTTTCAACTGTTTCTGCCTGCGTATGTTCTTTTCCAGATCCTTCTTGGCCTTTTCCGACTGTTTCTTGAGATTGATAAGCCGGGATCTTTCCTTCTCAAGCTTTTTCTTTTCCGATATACCGTGCGCATCGAGGGATGGTTTCAGCAAAACAGCAGGCACAACGATCATGAAAACGAAAACTCCGAGCCATCGCCTTTCAAAGTTTTTAAGGAGCCCACTCACTGCTCACCTGCAATCATTTTGAAGATTTTCCTCATTGACTGATGGGATATCAAGCAGAAGATAAGTGCCGTCGCTATAACGATAACGGCGAGGGGAAACAGGTAGAAGCGGTAATCTGATGTTGAAGGAAAGGTGAGATACGTCTGCAGTGACGGAAATTTGAGGAAAATCATGTGATATATAACAACTGCTATGCTGAAAGCCAGGCATCCCGTCATGAATCCTTCCCATACACTGCCAGCGAGTCGAGACCTTTTGCTGAATATCGCTCCGCTTCCATGCTCCTTTATGAATGATAGCTCTTTAGACGTTGACAGCAACAGGTCCGCATCCAGGTAGTACAAAAAAACCGCCATTATCAACAGAAAAAAAATAAAGGCAGCAGTTATGGAAGCGTTCATATATTTTTTAATGCGAATCATCCTGTGGAAACTCGTTCCACCATAGAGAATATCTTTAGCGAGATTTTCCTTCTCCGTGATCAAGATGAGCCTTTTTAGGCTCTTTTCATTCAGATCCTTCTTCTTGAACTTGACCTCTATATACCCCGGAATGGGACTTCCAATCACTTTTTTCAAATTTTCAGGATTTCCAACATTCGATAAGAATTCGTCCCACACCTCTTCCTCGGAAAAATATCTCGCCGAGCTTACAAAATCGATTCGGCCCAGTCGCTCGGCGAACATACTCCCTTTTTCCGGCTCGACACCGTTTTTCAAAAAAAGGGTTACCTTCCAGTTTTCCGCGAGATAACCATTTATACCATGAGGAAAATAGATGAGGAGGAAGAACAATACCACCAGGGTCATCAGGAGGAGTTTGGTGAGAAAGTTTTTCGCCTTCGCTCCTGCGTTTACCCGCCACTCTAGCAAATACCCATTCATATCAGACGGTCACCTCACCCTTTCTGAAGAAAGTGTAAAACCTGAAGCGACCAGACTCTTCAACTACCTTCGTTGCTCTCTCCTGCAGGTAGTTCGGCAATTTCCTCTCCAATACAACAATGATCCGCCCGTCTTCGCAAATTTTCCTCGAAAAGAGAAAAACTTTCTCACCCCATAGGTCCCCGGCCTCTGCCAGCACAGAGTCAAGGAGCAATACAACAGGATCTCTCACCATTTCGAGGAGAAGTAAAAACCGGACTCTCTCAGACCTCGAGAGATTCCCCAGCGTCCAGAAGTCTTCGTAATACAAGCGAAAGAACTTCCTCCCCTCCTCCATCCTCCGGGCATATTCTCCTCTGTTAAGGTCGGCAGCAACTTCCCGGTTCGCTTTTACTAATTTCGACAAAGGAATATTAAGAGAATAAACACCCGGTTCGGGAACGATCCCGAGAAGAGACTGAAAGAGCTTTCTGATTCTGCTGTTCTCGTAGGGATCTTTACCGTCGATCAGGATATTTCCCACGAGAAGCCTCTTTTTGAGGCGCAACACATCAAAAAAAGTGCTTTTTCCCGACGATTCATCGGCAGTGATGACAACGAGATCCCCACCGCTCAAGGAAATATTGAGGTTTCTGAAAACCTCCTTATCGTCAAGAAAATAGCCAGCGTTTAGAAGTTCAATCCTCATTTCCCCGGCCGTTATCCTCATCACTATCGTAAAAACCGGAAATCAGGCGCTTTATCGCGATAAGATGCTGTTTTTTCATCATTTCCTCAACCTTTTTCTTAATCTCACCCCCTTCCTCGATAATTTCCGAATAGGATACCCTCAGCTTGTCTATTACCCTCCCATCGAGAAATATATGGCTCAGAATGAAGGGGTTGGATACTCCGCAATCCTCCGTCTGGATGTGATAGGTCTTCCCTTTGTATTTCAAGTTGTGGTTGAACCCGGATAAGATTCTGCCCTCACCATCCGACATGCTCATCCCTCAGTTCCATTATGGTCTACCTTACTCAATCTAATCGTAAATAAAAAGAGAATCCTTTAATGAATGCCTTCATGCCTTTTTTTTTATGACAGCGTCCTTCAGCTTGTGAATAGCATCCATAGCATCCCGCGCGTACAGCTCGGCACCGATCTCCTTCGCGTATTCCTCCGTCACCACGGCACCTCCTATGATGGAAACGGTTTCAACTCCTCGAGCTTTGAGCAGATCGATAACTTTTTTCATTTCAACCATGGTTGTCGTCATAAGGGCGGAAAGCCCGACAACATCCACCCTGTTTTTGATCGCCTCCTCTAAAATTTTCTCGGCTGGCACATTTTTCCCTATATCAATAACCTCAAATCCATGGTTTGACAGGAGCGCGGCGACTATGTTCTTCCCGATATCGTGTATGTCACCTTCCACTGTGGCAAGGAGTACAGTCCCGATTTTTTCCCCCCTCTCCTCCCCCAGTTCTCCCTTTATTCTCTCAAACCCAATCTTGGCAGTTTCTGCGGCAGCGATAACCTGGGGAAGAAAAATTTTGCTCGAATTAAAGAGTTTACCCACCTCCTCGAGCCCTTTAACGATCCCCTCGTTGTTGACGAGGAGCGGCTCTGCGCCCATCTTGATGGCGCTGTCGATGACTTCAACGATCTCTTGTTTGAGACCCCTGCGAACAGCATCCCGTATCTCAGGAAAGTTTCCCTCTGCAAATTCCCCCTCTTTCATCCCGATGATTTCTCCTGTCACGCGGCCGATATATTCGTCTCCGTCACGATCCTTTCCCCAGAGCAGGTTACAGGAGAAAATTGTGTCGATCATCTCACGATCGTGGGGATTTACGATCGCCAAATTGAGCCCCCGGGAAACGGCCATAGAGAGAAAAGTCCTGTTGACCAATTGTCTTTCGGGCATACCGAAGGAGACGTTACTCACCCCGAGAATTACCGGGAGATTAAGCTCTTTCCTCACAAGCTCCACGGTTTCGAGAGTATTGATAGCCGCCCTTTGAGATGCGCTGATCGTTGTTGCGAGGCAATCGAAGATTAATTTGTTTTTGTCGATTCCCGCCTTCTCTGCCTCTTTGAGTATTTTCAACGCTATCGACAACCTGGCTTTTGGACTTTCCGGAATACCCGATTCGTCCAGGAGCAAACAGATCAACGATGCCCCGAACCTTTTCACGAGAGGAAGCAGTGCTTCGAGCTTGCGCATCTCTCCGGTTACCGAATTTACGATGGGGATACCGTCGACTGCGATGAGCCCTCTCTCGATGACAGCGGGATTTGCCGAATCTATCATTACCGGCAACGTGGAGTTGAGATTAACCGAATAAATGGCCTCCTCCATCAAAAGGTCCTCCGCAACACCGGGGGCCCCAACGTTGACGTCGAGGATATGGGCACCTCTTTGCTCCTGTTCACGTGCTTCCCTGACCACCTGCTCCATCATTCCCTTTCGCAATTCTTCCGCGAATTTTCTTTTTCCCGTCGGATTAATTCTTTCCCCCACGATTTTTACCGGCCCACCTAACTCGATGGACACGGCTCTGGTCCTTGAAGAAAGTTTTTGTCCCGGCAGCAGCTCTATGGCTCTATCGGGAGCAGGAACAGTTTCCAATCCCTTGTTGGTTCTGAATCTGAGATAGCTTCTCATCTTTTTTATGTGTTCCGGCGTTGTACCACAGCATCCGGCAAAAATTCTCACTCCGAGAGGAAGAAATTCCTCAACCGCCTTCGCAAACTCCTCCGCTCCCATGGGAAAACAGGTTTTACCGTCCACTATTTTCGGGATGCCCGCATTGGGTTGCGCAATCAGGGGTTTGGAGGTCACAGAGGCGATTATCGAGAGCATGCCCACCATCTTCGATGGTCCAACAGAACAGTTTATACCTATAACATCGGCTCCCATGCCATCAGCCACGACAGCAAAGGACTCGGGTGTCGTGCCGAGAAGGGTCCTGATATTTTCCTGGAAAGTCATCATCGCTATAACAGGAATGTTGGATAATGACCTGGCTGCGTAAATTGCCGCTTTCAATTCACGAATATCCATCATCGTCTCGATCTTTATCGCATCCGCTCCCCCTTCAATGAGTGCTGATATCTGCTCTCTGAATACATCAACCGCCTCAGTAAATTCGAGTTCTCCCAGGGGCTTTATGAACTTCCCCGTGGGGCCTACCGAACCCGAAACAAAAAACCCTCCTTGACATGCTTTTCTCGCTATTTCCGCTCCACGTCTGTTGATCTCTCTGACACTT
>CAYFXN010000008.1:0-53037 GCA_964347065.1 uncultured bacterium
TCCGGCAATCGAGGCAAATAAGGGTCCAGGCATTCCCGTGATATTCGATTACTCCCTCGCTTCCTGCCCGCTGATGGAGACCATCGATATTCTGGGTTATAACCTGGCGAACGATTCCCATTTTCTGCAGCTTCGCAAGGGCGATGTGTGCGGGATTCGGTTCTGCTATGAGAAGCAGATCCCACATGTCAGCGAGCATCTCCCATACTTTTTCCGGGTCCCGCTGAAAAGCAGAGATATGGGCATATTCGATGGGATCATATTTTTCCCAGAGACCCTGATACCCGCGAAATGCAGGGATCCCCGATTCGACGGAAATCCCGGCTCCCGTCAGGACGCCGCAACTTACTGAACGGGCAAGAAGAGAGGCTGCTCTCAAGGTTGTATCATGCATGACAGGACTCTTTCTGACCTTTTCTCTATCATGCTTGCAAAAAACTTCCCAGTTTCAGCGCGAGGCCCATATTCCCTGCCACCTTGAGTTTTCCCATCATGAAAGCCATCTGGGGGGCGAGACTTCCAGCGATAAGTGACAAAAAATCGGTGTCGGCCATGGTGATAACAGAATCTGGATCTTCGGCCCCCCCTTCATTGACGGTGACCTTTCCATCATCGATCGTAACGTACCACCTGCCTCCGCCGTCTCCATCGATGTTAAATTGATACACGCACTTCATCCCGCTTATTTTACCGGGGTCGGCCATCAATTTCTCCGGCAGGGATTCGATAAAATCCTTTACCTTTGTCTCCGACATGACTGACCTCCTTTAAATGAATGATTACTCATTTATTTGTACCACAGGGGAGCTCTGTTATCAAACAATAATATTTACATATCCCGCAAACCTGTGTACATAATCCTCTTGAGGGGACCCATGAAAATTATCGGCCTCACAGGGGGAATCGGGACGGGCAAAACCACGGTGGCGGGCTTTTTCATGAAAGCGGGAATTCCCGTTCTCGAAGCCGACAGCATCGCTCACCAGATCTATGTTCCCGGCTCGAAGGCTTACGGGGAAATAGTAGAAACCTTCGGTCAGGACGTTCTTTCCCCCGACGGGACCATAAACAGGCATCTATTGGGAGAACGGGTATTTCATCATCCCCGGAAAAGGCTAAAGCTCGAAAAAATTACCCATCCGAAAATAGAGAGCAAAATGCGGGAGTTTGTCAGGGCCTGCAGAGAGGAAAATAAACCCTGCTGCGTGATAGAGGCAGCGCTCATCTTCGAGAAAAACCGGGGTGAACTCTTCGATCTCATCGTAACGGTCTTTGCGAGAAGAGAAGATCAGATAGCCAGACTGAAAAAGAGGGACCGGTTAACGGCAGAAGAGATTGGTCAACGCATAGGTGCCCAGCTCCCGATTGAGGAGAAGGTAAAAAGAGCAGATTTCGTCATCGATAACTCGGGAACCCTCGTGGAAACGAAAAAGCAGGTGAGGGAACTGATCGAAATTCTCAGGAAAAAGTGACTCTCTATGCCGGCGATTTCAGCAAAAATCTCGATACCGATACGGGGAAGGATGCGTTACGCTTCCCGCCTCCTTCGAAACCGATAACCACTTTTGTTAGATTGACCTTCATCTCTTTCCCGAAAGCCAGCAAGTAATCGTTTCCGATATCTCGCGACACGCTGATCAAACGGCTAACATCCCTGTCGTCACCTATCGATATGATCGCACCCCCCGGGTAGGGATTCACGATGCTCTCCTTCGGCATCCTGTTCCCGAATACGTAGAGAATGTTTTGCCTGCTCTTTATCTTCCCGGACCACAGGGATTTGAACCAGAGAGAGAACCTTTTCTTTAGAGAGATCCCGTCGGGTGCGCTGTCAAATACGAGTTGCAGGTAAAAAGGATACTGCGCCTTGTCGGGTTTGTAATCCCCCCCGCCAGGATTAATTCCCATCACCATCACCTGGAACTGTAACGCCATCTCCCTGACATCGATGTCAACGTCCTTGATGATGTATACCCCCTCCTTTTCCTCGAGGTGAACGGCCATGTCGACCCAGCTTTCGCCTTCCCCTGCGGGAGCGGGCCTGATGGCGCTCTCTGCGCCCTTTACCTTCGAATTCCCTGAAGAAATATCGGTGTAGGCAAACAGGGTGGCCACGTTGTCCTTTTGAGTGCGGGAGACAACAGGAGAAAGGAGGGTTGCCGCAACAGCCAGTATCAAGATCCCTAAATATCTGGCGCCACCGGCACCGCCTGGTCTATTCGAACATCTTTTTCTGCACATCTATTCTCCTCTCGCTCAGTCTCTTCTCAAAATCGGTGACACACTCCTTTATCCTTTCCATGTCCTTGCCTCGGATGACCACCCTTGCTTTATACCCCGATTCGATCGTGGGGTAAGAGCCGACAGAGAGTTCTCGGAAGTCCTGCATCACTGCTTTCATAATATCGGAATACGCCGACTCCCCCGCTTTCAGATAGATGAAGCCCCTTCTCACATCGGACTGCTTGAAAAAGGTCTTTACGAAGGGAAACATCGTCTCGATCAACTGAGGAATCCCGGGAAAAACCATCACCTTGTCCTTTATAAAACCCGGCGCCGCAGAAACCGGATTGGGAATAAGTATCGACCCTGCGGGAACCTCGGCCATCTTCAGCCGCGCCCCCTGCAGCGCTCCACCGTAATAATCTTCCAGGATATTCTTCGCCGTGGGGTCCGTAACGAGAGAGACTCCGAGTGCCTCAGATACCGCCTCCCTTGTCACGTCATCCGGCGTGGGGCCGATTCCTCCCGTTATGATTGCGTAGTCCACTTCATCAATGACCGTCCTGATAAATTTCACTATGACGCTCACTTTGTCCGGGAGAACGGCGGCCATCAGTATTTCCACTCCCATCCTGTCAAACTCCTCAATAAAAAAGAGGGTGTTCCGATCGAGGACCTCCCCCTTCAAGACCTCATCGCCGATGACGAAGACAGCTACCCTCTGATGCTCATCCGACATTTCCGATTTACATCCTTCACCTTTTTTACTATTTAATACTATCATTACGGAGATAAGGATATGTCAATGGGAAAACAGGGTGAAAAGTTATCATACGCCAGAGCGGGAGTCGACATCGCCGAAGCGGATAGACTTATGACAAAAATAGCCCCCTACATGAAAAAAACTTTTTCCCGGGAAGTTATTGGCGATATTGGCGGATTTTCCGCTTTTTTTCAGCCCGATCTGAAAAAGTTGAATGTCCCTGTCCTGCTCGCCACTACAGACGGCGTTGGAACAAAACTGAAAATCGCAATAGAATCGGGAAGAGTCGACAGAATCGGCGTAGACCTCGTGGCCATGTGCGTCAACGATATGATCGTCCACGGCGGCAGGCCTCTATTCTTTCTCGACTACTTTGCCACGGGACGGCTCGACTCCAGGGTGGCAGCAAGGGTTATCCGGGGAATAGTTTCCGGGTGCGTCCAGGCCGGGTGCTCTTTGATCGGGGGGGAAACTGCTGAGATGCCTTCTCTGTATGGAGAGAAGGACTTTGATGTGGCCGGTTTTTGCGTAGGAATCGTTGAAAAAAAAGACCTAATAACCGGGAGCGGCATAGCCGAGGGAGACGTGGTGCTCGGGATCCCCTCGAGCGGATTCCACAGCAACGGATATTCCTTGATCCGGAAGGTTCTCCTTGAGAGAGAAAAATTAACGCTCGATGACCCGTATCCCGGATCGGCAAAACCCCTCTGGAAAGTTCTCCTGACTCCAACGCGTATATATGTAAAACCGGTTTTGCAGCTCTTAAAAACCGTGAAAGTAAAGGGGATGGCACACATCACCGGAGGGGGGTTTTACGAAAACATCAAGAGGATAATCCCCGACGGTCTCAAGGCGGATATCGAGACCGATAGATGGAAAATCCCCGCTATTTTCTCCCGTCTCCAGGCTATCGGCAATATCGAAAATGGGGAAATGTTCCGTACCTTCAACATGGGTATCGGCATGATAGTGGTGGTGAGAAGAAAGAAAAGTGACCAGGCACGGAGAGCGCTTGCCGCTCTTGGCACTCCCTGCCGTGAAATCGGAGAGATCAAAAGGGCTGCCAAGAAGAAAATGAAAGTGGAGGTCCTTTTCTGATGGGGTAAAAAAGCATAAAATCGTCGTATTGATTTCGGGCAGGGGAACGAACCTTCAGGCGATCATAGAATCTTGTGAAAATGAAACGATCCCCTGTGAAATTGCCCTCGTGATCAGCAACAAGAGCGACGCCCTCGGCCTCGTCCGGGCGAAGAGCCACAATATTCCCACCGCTTTCGTGGACCATAAAAAATTCGGAACACGGGAGGATTTTGAGAGGGAACTGATCAAGATAATACGGGAAACGGGCGCCGAACTCATCTGCCTTGCCGGTTTCATGAGGGTTCTCACTCCCCTGTTCGTCAATGCTTTTAAAAACCGGATACTGAACATCCATCCTGCCCTCCTGCCGTCCTTTCCCGGGACGCACGGAAACAGACAGGCCATCGATTACGGCGTCAAATTCTCAGGTGCGACGGTCTATTTCGTCGACGAGGGCACCGACACTGGCCCGATAATAATTCAAGCTGTCGTTCCCGTCTTCGATTGTGACACCGAGGAAACCCTTACCGAGAGGGTCCTCGCCCAGGAGCATAAGATCTACCCTCTCGCAATAAAATACTTTTTCGAGGACCGGCTGGAGGTAAAAGGCAGAAGAGTTTTTCTCAAAAAAGGGAAAAAAATGGATGAATTCTCCCATATCAACCCCGATAAAACGTGAGCCGATGGGAGTCTTTTCCCCCCTCGCGCCGGTGAGATGCCCGTGACACATGCCTCTTATTCCCACAGCCTGCAAATATGCACTTGTAACTCAAATAACTTTATGGTTATATTTAACGTTTGAATACGTGACCGGAGGTTGAGATGGCAAAATGCGATATATGCGGGAAGAAGCCTCAGTCGGGGCATAACGTCTCCCACGCAAATAATAAGACCAAAAGGGTTTTTAAGCCGAACGTGAAAAAACTGCATGTGCGGGTTGGTGGATCCGTGAAACGGGTCAACATCTGTACCCGTTGCCTGAGAACCGGTCACGTAGAAAAGGTCATATAGATTTAGCCAGAAGCATTTCAAGCCAGGGTTTTACCCATTCCCTCCCATACGGGCCACAGCCTCAATCTCTATCATTGCACCTGCCGGAAGCGATGCGACCTGTATCGTCGCCCGCGCGGGCGGATTTTCCTGAAAATATCTTTCGTACACCCGGTTCATCTCGTTAAAATTTTTCAGGTCGACCAGGTACACCGTTGTCTTCAAGATGTCTGAGAGAGAACCCCCGGCTGCCTCGATTACCGCTTGAATATTTTTCATTACCCTTTCCGTTTGAGCGGCAATTTCGCTCCCCCACAGTCTTCCCGTCTCCGGGTCGAGGGGAATCTGCCCGGATAGGAAAATCAGGTCACCGCTGATAACGGCCTGTGAATACGGCCCGATAGCTTGCGGCGCGTTCATCGTCGAAACGATTTTCTTCATGGGATCCCTCTCCGCTCAGTGTTTTACCCTCACCACACTTATGACATTATTTATCCTGGTAATCGATTTTATCACTCTCGTGAGATGATTGACGTCTTTCACGGCGATTTCGAAATCGCACACGGCCCTTTCGTCTTTTGTGGTAACCACCATTGCCCTGCGTATATCCACATCCATAGCGGTGATCGCCTTCGATATATCGGCCAGAAGACCGGGTTTGTCCACGCAGACAACTTTTATCTTCCCCGGCCTCGACGCACTGGATCCTGCGTCCCATGCCACCTCGACCCTCCGTGCAGGGTCAGACTCGAAAATCTTCAGGCAATCAGCTTCATGGATCGTGATTCCCCTGCCCCGCGTCACGAATCCGGTAATTGAGTCACCGGGAAGGGGGTTGCAACACTTGGCGAACCTGATCAACACGTCATCAATACCCTTCACAATAATCGGCTGCGTTTTCTTGACCGCAACCTTCCTTATCATTTCTCCCACGTTCAAGGACTTTTTCTTCCTCTCTTTTCCGTACTCATCGGGGAAGAGGGATTTCACGAGAAGGGAAATCTGAAACTTTCCGTATCCAACGGAGGCGAAAAAGTCGTCGGGAGTTTTGAACCGGTGATCTGCGAGAAACGATGCGAAGTTATCATTTTTCTGCAATTTTCCCATAGTCATGGAGCGTTTCCGAATCGCCTTCTCGACGAGATGCTTCCCCAGCTCGACCGATTTTTCGCTCTCCTGCGATCGAATAAACGCCCTTATTCTGGAAATTGCCTTGTTCGTTCTTGCAATCTTGAGCCAGTCTTTCGATGGTTGATGGTTCGGATTCGTCATGATCTCAACCATATCGCCGCTTTGCAGCTCGTATTTGAGGGCAACCATTTTACCGTTCACTTTTGCCCCCACACATTTGTTTCCCACTTCCGTGTGGATCGCATAAGCGAAGTCTATCGGGGAGGAACCCCGTGGAAGTTCTATCACGTCCCCTTTCGGCGTGAAAACGAGAACCTCGTCGGGAAATAGCTCCCCCTTGACACCATTGATAAACTCTGCAGAGTCTTTGACCTCTTTTTGAAATTCAACGATCTGCCTCAGCCAGTTGAAAGACTTTTCGGATCCAACATCCCCCTCGCCTCCCTCTTTGTACCACCAGTGGGCAGCCACACCGAACTCGGCTATCTTGTGCATCTCCTCTGTCCGTATCTGAACCTCCATCATTTCCCTGTCTGGCCCGATAACGGTGGTGTGCAATGACTGGTATCGGTTGGCCTTGGGCATCGCGATATAATCCTTGAATCTTCCCGGTACCGGCTTCCACGCGCTGTGAACGACTCCGAGCGATTCGTAGCACTCTTTTATCGTCCCAACGATCACCCGAAACGCGATAATGTCGAAGATGTGGTCAAAATCGACGTTCTGCCCCTCCATCTTCTTGAATATGCTGAAAAGTCCTTTCACCCTGCCGGCAATCTCGGCCTCTATCCCGAAGGCCGAAAGTTTTTCCTTAAATATGGAGATTACCTTTTCAACGTATTTTTCGCGCAGACGAACCTTTTCATCGAGCTTCGTCCTCAGCTCTTCGTAGCGGTCGGGATAGAGGTATTTCAGACAGAGCTCCTCCAGTTCATCGTTTATTCCTCCCATACCGAGCCTGTAGGCGATCGGAGCGTATATATCGAGCGTTTCCTTCGATATATGATACTGTTTGTCGGAGGATAGGTGGTTGAGGGTCCTCATATTGTGGAGCCTGTCAGCAAGCTTGACGAGAATGACCCGGGGGTCGCGGGCTATGGCAATGATCATTTTCCTGAAACTCTCGGCTTTTTGCCGTGCCACGTCCACAACCGTAACTTTGCTCAGCTTGGACACACCGTCAACGAGAAAAGCAACCTGCTCGCCAAAATGGTCCCGGATCTCGTCGATACCTACGATGGTGTCCTCTACCACATCGTGGAGAATTCCCGTGGCGATCGTTTCATCGTCGAGGTGCAAATCCGCAAGTATCCCGGCTACCTCGAGGGGATGAATGAGGTAGGGTTCTCCCGACTTTCGTATCTGCCCGTGATGAATTTTTGCCGAAAAAACATATGCTTTATGAATAAGGTCCAAGCTTGCTTCTGGATTGTAAGATTGGATTTTATCTACGATATCCGTGAGACGAATCATACTTCATATGCTTTACAGATGGGAAAAAAATTATTCTTCCTTTATTTGCACTTTCGTGTCAGCTATCTCCCGCAAAGCCACAACCACCGGTTTTTCTCTCTTATCGCCCGTATTTATAAGCGGTTTTTCACCACCGATAATTTTCTTGGCCCTTTTAGCAGCGAGAATCGCAAGCTCGAAGTGGCAAGGTACATTTTCGAGACAATCCTCAACCGTCACTCTCGCCATCGTTTACCTCCCAAATTTTAAGACTAAATTTTGCAGGAACTCCCTGTTCCTGTCAACCCTGAAATCCTGGCTCTCAATAATTAGGATAACATCTTTTATAGCTTTTTCAAGGTCCCTATTGATAACAAAGTAGTCATAATCCACCAGGATGCCAAGTTCTTTCCGCGCTTCATTCATCCTTGCCTCTATTTCACCTTCGCTCTCCCTCTTTCTCTTTCTCAGCCGTTGATAGAGCGTCTCTCCATCGGGAGGGAAAATAGCTATGAGCACCGCTTCTGGAACTATCTCCTTGACGTTCATTCCCCCCTGCACATCTATTTCCAGCAAAAAATCTTTTCCTGACCGCAGGCATTCCTCAGCCGCTTTTTTCGAGGTTCCATATCGGTATCCATAGATTTTTGCCCATTCGAGAAATTCGCCCTTCTCATTCATTTCGGAGAAGGCCCCATCATCGATAAAGTGGTAATCAACGCCCTCCCTCTCTTTCTCTTTCATCGGCCTCGTCGTGTAGGATACGGAGAGGGATATGCGCTCCACTTTTTGGGCAACACGTCTGCATATTGTCGTCTTTCCCGTACCTGACGGTGCCGATATAACGAGCAGGTTTCCCCTCTTCATAGCGGGGCCTCATTCAACGTTCTGGACCTGTTCCCTCATCTTCTCAAGGTGTGCTTTCGCTTCGATGACAATACCCGGGATTTGATCACTCTGAGACTTGGAACCGATCGTGTTAAATTCTCTGTTCAGTTCCTGTAGGATGAAGTCGAGTTTTCTTCCCACGGAACCCGTTTTTATCCGTAGATTATTAACAAACTGGTCGAGGTGGGATTCTATTCGCGCCACCTCCTCTGAAATGTCGAGCTTATCTGCAAGTACCGCGATCTCCAGTGCAAGCCGATCATTGAATATCTCTGAAGATGCAAGCTCCGGCGAAATAAACTCTGCGATTCGCTCCTGCATCTTCACACCCATGACCCTCTTGCTCTCTTCAGAAAGGGACGTAATTTTCCCGTTCAATGACCGCAGGATCCTGGCGGTCTCTTTGAGATATTTCGCGATCGCTTTTCCCTCGGCTTTCCTCATCTGGGAAACGCCTCTCATCGCTTCCTCTGTTGCCTTCAGGATCATCCGGGCAACAGGGCCATCGTCGGGCTCGACCTCCTCCACGGATACGATGCCGTTTAGGGAAATTACCCTATCCAGACTGAGAGAGCCGGATAGGCCGAAAGTATCTCTCAACTCCTTTTCAATACCCAGATATCCATGAAGGAGGTATTCGTTGATCGCCAACTTCCTCGCCCTCTCCCTCCTGTCCTTCACGGTAACCGTTGCGTCTATTTTCCCCCTGTTTACAAACTTCCTGATCCTGTCGCGGATAGGCGGTTCCAAAAAGGACAGGCTCGAGGAGAGGCGAACGTTCATTTCTAGGTACCTGTGGTTGAGGGACTTCACCTCGGCGGTAACTTCCACGTCGCCGGAAGTGGTGCTCCCCCTACCGTAGCCCGTCATACTCTGTATCATGTCTCATTCCTTTTCCTATGGTTTCTCGATAGAGCACCTCCCGCACATCCCTCAGAAAGCTCTTCACCCTATCGTGCCGGTAATCGGGATAGGTCCACGGCAACTCTCTGAACGCACCTCTCATGTAATAGAGCGTTACCTCCCCGAATACACCTTTGCCGAGGTAGATCCTGTGATAGAAGTTTTTAAATGTGGACAGCAGATAGTTCTCAAGGGTAATGATCCCCGGGTCGATATTGACGAGCCTTCGGCCCCTTTCAGAATATTCTTTTTCGACTTCGTAGCTTTCAAGTTTGGCATCCACGAGAAATTCCCTGTTAAAAAGTCCCTCGATAACGCAAAATACCCTGTACAGGTTTCTTCCCATTTCTTCGGAGTAATAGTCTGTCTGGTCGAAGGGGAATATCTCCGACACCGCCTCTACCCCGCCAAGCCTCTCAGAAATTGCTTTTTTCGCCGATTCCAGGTCTGCCGTTGGCGAATAGATGATCCCCGCGATCAACTTGCAGGGCAGGGGGTTCCTTGGGAAACTCAACGATGCCTCCGAATTTTTCAGCCATTCCTGTCCGCTTCATACCGTTTGATAGCTTTGATGAGTTTATCTTTTGTTATCGGGGACGTCCCTATTTCCCCAACAACAACGGCGGCAGCGATGTTCGATATCAGCGCTGACTCTTCATATCCACCGCCAACAGCTAAGGCTGCCGAAAATGTGCTGATTACCGTATCCCCGGCCCCGGTAACGTCATACACTTCTTTTGCTATGGCCGGAATATTCAGCGGCGCCTTCGCCCTTTTCTTTACGAGGGTCATCCCCTCCCCTCCCCTTGATATCAGCACAGCAGAAGCAGCTGTTTTCCCTAAAATTTTTTTCCCTGCCTTTACGAGATCTTCTTCCGACAGGATCTCTATGCCCGAAAACAGCTCCGCCTCTTTTCTGTTTGGCTTTATCACCGTACATCCTCTGTAAAAGGATATATCTCTCTTTTTGGGATCAACGACAACAACTTTTTTGTTCAGCTGTGATGCCTGTATCAGGACACTGAACACGTCCTCACAGACCGTTCCTTTGTTGTAATCCGACACGATGACGAAATCCACTTTCGGAACAATTTTTACCAGCTTCGCACCGAGTTTTTTCCTGATATGATCGGGCATGACAAAAGCGTTTTCCCTGTCCATTCTCACCATCTGCTGGCTGTGAGCGATGATGCGCGTTTTCACGATCGTTTTCAAATCCTTGACGATGCAGACACCATCACCATCAATACCATTTTTCTTCAGTATATTCATTATGGCTCTGCCATAATAGTCTTCCCCCACCGCGCCTGCCAGCACCGCGTTCATCCCCAGCATTCTTATGTTCAGGGCCACATTCCCCGCCCCTCCCACGGTCCGCGTCTCCCTTTCGACTTTCACCACGGGTACTGGGGCTTCGGGAGAAATCCTCTCAACAACTCCCCAGACATATTCGTCGAGCATGATATCGCCGAGGATAAGCGCACGCTTCCCCTGAAATTGCCGAATATACTCCAACAATTTATTGCTATCCATCATCGTTTTCTCCCAGTGGAAAGGCATCATCGGCGAGCATAACCGGAATCCCATCTATCACAGGGTATTTTAATTTACATCGGAAACAGACGAGAAAATCCTCCTCCACACCGGCTGCCACATCACCCTTGCACACGGGACAGGCAAGTACTCTGAGAAGTTTCTCATCCATCTTCTCTCCCTCTCCCTATGCTTTTCAATTCTCCCGTCAGCGTTCCCACTTTGATCTTTGCGTGAACCAAGAGAGGAATATTGGAGCCGTCGTTTATGAGCCAGGCAGTTACGTCCCTGTCCTCCATCACGGCGCCCTCATACTTCACGATCGGCTTGATCTCCAGCGTGTCAAAAACTCCGATATCGGTTTTCACTTTTCTGTTCCCCTGCATCTTCACATCAATGGAGTATACCTTTCGCCCCCCGTAAACATTGACATTGGTTGGTTCCTCCGAGAGCTCTTTTGTCCTCAGGTAATAGGCCACCGTGATCGAATCGAATATCTGGGGAACTGCGACGAAATCCTTGATCTTCTTCCCCTCAAGGTCGAAGTGCTCGAGCAACCCCTTCTCCTGGTCATAATACACTATCTTGTTTACCTTTCTATCCGATTCATTCTGGTTCACGATAACCTTATAGGGCAGGAGACTCTTCGAATCAACGAAGTAATCGAATTCATCGACAATCTCTTTGAAAAATTTCACCAGGCCCGTTGTCCATATTTTCGCGCGGATGTGGTACAGCGTCCTGTCGCCTTCCACTTCTTCCCCCCGGTAAGAAAACTCTGCGTAACCCGCCTTCAGCCCGAAAAAGGAAACCTCATAGGTGAGCACTTCGAAATTCCGTGCCCAGACCGGTCCATTTGTTCCTGCCAGAAACGGATCGTTGTCGAGCAGCCCCCCCGTCGCGAGGGAGGATAATAGGAGAACCATTATGACGATCAACGAGATCTTTTTCACCATCGCGCCACCTCAGAGCTTTTCCACCATGATGCACACGGCCTCGTCAAAATCTCTTGCAATATAGTCGGGCAGCATCAATGGATCAGCGATTTTGTCCTTGTCCCCCTTACCATACCCCGTTTCAACGAGAATAGTCTGATACCCCATGCTCTTTCCCATCATGATATCGATCGTTTTATCCCCCACAGAATATATCCTATTGAGAGACGGTGGTATTCTCAAAAAGTTCATTGCCGTCTCCACCATCAGGGTTCCCGGTTTTCTGCATGAACAGGATCTTTTCAGCTCCCGGACGATACCGTCAACATGGTGGGGACAGTAAAATATACCATCAAAAATCGTCATTTCCGCATCGAAGAGGGCGTCGAATTGCCTCTTTACCTGATTGAACTCCTTGAGCTTTATTTTCCCTTTTGCCAAACCCGCTTGATTGGAAATGAGAAAGATGGCAAATCCGGACTTCTTGAGCTTCTGAAGTGATGATACGGCGTCGCCAATCGGGAATATCTTGGAAGAATCGGAAAGGTACCCGTTGTCCTCGATGAGTGTTCCGTCTCGATCGACAAAAGCGACACCCCCTGGGTCTTTCCTTTTGACATTCGCCCTAAATATCATAGATTGCCTCGTCCCCCACAGGTCTGGTTCTCCACCTCCTGTGAAACCAGAGCCAGTGTTCGGGATCATTGCCTATCACCTCTTCGAACGTTCTGTTTATCCTCTCAAGTGAGAGACGAACGAACTCGTCTCTGTCTTCAACCACGGGGTTCAGGGCCGGTAAAAACCTGACCGTGTGCCGGTACTTGTTCGCAGGGTCACGTATGGGGAAAACGGGTACCATCTTCGCTCCAGTCGCGTAGGCAATCCTGGGAATCGCATCGAGGGTACAAGCAGGAAGGCCGAAGAAGTCGACGAATTTGCCTCTGTTTAAATGGGTATCCTGATCCATGAGGACCCCTATGATCCTTCCCCCCCCGATCCTCTTCATTATTTCTCTCGCCGAGTCGAACTTGATGATTACATTATTTCCGAACAACTCCCTCTTTTCATTCAGGTACGTGTTTATGAAACTTTCCCTCTGTGGCCTCACGATAACATCTATGTTCGCAAAATACTTCCCGAATGTCGAAGCCATCAGTTCCCAGTTACCATAATGAGCCGTCACCGCAAAGACTCCCGTGCCTTTCTCGTGAGGATCGAGTATATTGTCAAGTCCTTCGAACCTGACGTGACCTCTCAGGTATTTATCGTCCAGATTACCAATTTTTATAATCTCGGCGACAGTTCTCGCCATATTTTTATAGGTTCTTCTTATTATTCTGCTTTTCTTCCCCCTTTCCATTTCGGGAAAAGCAATGTCAAGATTTATCTTCGCTATTTTCCTGTGCTTCGCGTCAAGCATCCAGTAAACATTCGCGAGGCATTCAAGGGTACGCATGAGGACAGATAACGGCAGTTTTTCGAAAATAAACAGAAGTGACCGGAGGATCTCCTTCTTCATCCTGTTTCCACACTCCTTAAGACTTTTTCCTCGAATAGCTCCTTGCCTCTTAAAAATTCCACTTCAATAACGAGGGAAAATATCTCGCCGAACCTCTCGTAGGGAAGTTTGACTATATCCTTCTCCGTCGTCAAAAGTTGCCGCCCGCCAGATCGATGCCGGATCGAATCCATCAACGTATCAGCATACGATACGTGATCGGGAAGAGGGTGGCAGCCGCCCACGTTTATCCCGTGTTCCATCGCCGTATCGACGAGCCCGTTGAAATCTCCCACTCCCCCAAAAAGGTAGAACTCGCCCTCCCGGGGATATTCCGTAACACTACCCTTATTGTTCGCTATGCCAGCCACCCTGAACCGTGTGAACGCTCTTTCCAGCTCGATGCCGTAGCGCCCGAAGAGCGCGTCCACTGACCCCTCCTGAAAAGTTACGGGGGTTTTCGTAACCAGGATGAAATCTGCATGCCGCATCGAGCCGGGTGATTCCCGCATCTTGACGTGGTTGAGCATCTTTCCCATTCCCGGCAGATCATTGTACCGCAGTAAAACAGCGTCGAATGATTTTTCCATGCGAAACTGCTGAAATCCATCGTCCAGGAGAAACAGGTCAACGTCTCCCTGGCGTAAAACCCTCTGCATGCTCTCCCGCCTGTTTTCCCCCACGCAAAGAATCACGTCCGGCACTTTTTTCTTCAACAAAAACGACTCATCGCCCGATTTATCAACGGAATCTGGAATTTCTCCCGAGGGGAAAAGATGTAATCCCCGCTCTTTCCTTTTATAACCTCTCGTGAGCACGCAGACTTTTTTCCCGCGTTCTATGAAAAATTTCGCCAGGTAAATCACATGGGGCGTTTTCCCTGTTCCGCCGAAGTGGATATTTCCCACTGAAACAACGGGTCGGGGGGGAACGTACTTTTTCAACACTCCCCCATCGGTCATTACCCTCATGATTCTATTGACGAGGAAGAGCATCGGGGATCGTTCCTTTACCCGACGTATCGCAAGAGCTCAGAGGCTACTTTTTCACCGAGCCCACGGTAATTCGCCACAAGATCGCATGCCCGCTCGCCGATATTCCTTGCGAAGCCGGGATTCTGCAACAGCCTTCGAACCTCATCCCCGAGCTCTCTCGCTCCGCTTACGATAAGGACTCCCCCGACCGAATGCAATTCTTCAATAATATCTTTAAAATTAAAGTAATAAGATCCTGTTATTACAGGTATTCCGTATAACGCTGGCTCCAGGACATTATGCCCCCCCACAGCAACGAAACTCCCGCCCATGATTACGATGTCAGCGATAGCGTACAGGCCGGACAGCTCCCCCATCGAGTCCAGTATGCAGATGTCCGTACCACCCGGGTCGGCCTCAGCCAACCCGTTCAATGTGCTCCTCAAAACATAGCGCATATTGCTATTGCCCATTGTTTCCGCAACTTTGTCAAACCGCTCGGGATGCCTGGGTGCAAGAACAATATAGACGGTCCCTGCATAATCCGACAGCGCATTGATAATTATCATCTCTTCCCCCTCATGAGTGCTACCGGCGACTATAATTTTTCTCCCTGCAGCCTCCCTCCTGATCGTCTCCTTGAGTTTTAAAAGATGTTCCGTGTCCACCTTGTCTATGTCATATTTGAGATTTTTCGTCACTTTTACCCTATCGGGAGGAGCACCGAGGGCCAAAATCCTGTCTCTGTCGAGATTCGATTGCATGAGAAAAAGATCCACCCTCTCCAGAATGTTTTTGAAGAAAAATCGAAAAGGCCGATACCGCGGAAACGACTTATCCGATATCCTGCCGTTTGCTATAGCAACGCATACACCCCTTTTCTTCGCCGAAACGATCAAGTTGGGCCATATCTCCGTTTCCATGATCACGAGAAGGTGCGGGGAAATATCCGACACCACCTTTGATATCAGAGGGAATATATCGAAGGGGAGATAAAATATGGACACAACAAGGTCTCTTGCCTTCGCCTGCGCCACCGATTGGCCGGTGACGGTAATGGTGGAAAAGTATATTTTTGCCTCGGGAGACACTTTTTTTATCCCCTTTATAAGAGAAATTGCGGCCAGAACCTCACCCACGCTTACTGCATGGATCCAGATTTTCAATTCACCTCGGCCGACAAGCCCCCCCGATTCCCGGGGGCCCTTCATTCTCAAAAAAAAATTTTCCCGGTGTTTCTTTTTTAAAAGAAAGACGGGGAGGTAGAGCAATACAAGTAACGGCGAGAAAAACAGTAAAATAAGGTTGTAGAGAAGCACCATAATTTCTGTCTCTGAAGGTGATTTATCGGCTCAACCAGATGCTGTGGCCTTTGTCTCTTTGGTCTTGAACTGTTTTTCGTAAAAAACTTTGTATCTCGATTTTGAGGCCATGAGCTCCTCATGGGTGCCCTGCTCAACTATCTCCCCACCTTCGATGACGAGTATCGTATCCGCATTTTTCACCGTCGATAACCGGTGAGCGATGACAAAAACCGTTCTCCCGGACATGAGCCGCTCGAGGGCCTCCTGTACAACAGACTCCGATTCGCTGTCCAGAGCCGATGTGGCTTCATCCAGTATGAGCAGCGGTGAGTCCCGCAAAAGAGCCCGTGCAATCGCGATCCTCTGCCTCTCTCCTCCCGACAGCCTCATCCCCATTTCCCCAACGCAGGTATCGTAGCCATCGGGAAATCGAGCGATAAAATCGTGTGCATTGGCCGCCTTCGCCGCCCTGATTACCATTTCCATCGTTGCATCGGGCATTCCGTAGGCGATGTTATACCGAATTGTTTCATTGAAAAGTATCGTGTGCTGGCTGACGATGCTAATCTGGTTTCTGAGAGACAAAATCGTCACGTCTTTGATATTGTAACCATCCATGAGTATGGCACCCCTGTTGACATCGTAGAACCTCGGGATCAGATCAACGAGAGTCGATTTGCCGGCCCCGCTCGACCCGATTATGGCCACCGTCTGCCCCCGCTGGACCTCCAGATTTGCTCCCGCCAAGACATATTCGTTCTCGGAGTTGTATCTGAAGAACACGTCGCTGAAGACGATGTTCTCCCGAAAGGGTGGCAGCGTCTCGGCTCCCGGTTTCTCTTTCACATCGGGAAGGGAATCGAGAAGCTCGAACACTCTTGCCGCGCCCGCAAACCCCTGTTGTATGATATTGTTTACCCTGCTCAGCCTCTTCACCGGCTCGTAGAGCATGAAGAGCGCGGTGATAAATGAGAAGAAATTACCTGGCGTGCTCGTCCCCTTTATAACGCTCAAGCCTCCGTACAGGATAACAGCCGCCGCACCGAAACCGGCCAGAACCTCGGAAAGCGGTGAGGAGAGAGCCTGCACCTTGAAAAGTTTCATCGTCTGACCGAAGAGGTTCGCGTTTTCCCGCTTGAATTTATCAATTTCATATTTTTCAGTGCCAAAGGCCTTGATCAACTTCGCTCCCGATATGGTCTCCTGAAGGATGCTGCTCAGGTAACCGAGGATCTGCTGTGATTTCGTGGCCGTCTGGCGCATCTTTTTACTGAACTTCACTATGGGAAAAAAGGCGATGGGAAAGAGTATCATAGCGACAATGGCGAGTTTGAAATCCCGGTAAAAAATGACTCCGATCAAAAAGATAATCGCGAAAAAATCCTTGATGATCCCCGTTAAGGCGTTGGAAACCGCATTTTGCATCAGGCTCACATCGTTGGTTATTCTCGCCATTAAAACGCCTGTCGGGTTATTCATAAAAAAGGAGAGAGAGAGCGTCTGGAGGTGGCTGTAGAGGAGATCCCGTATGTCCCTGATCACCCTTTGGCCGACCCAGGCCATGAGGTAGGCCTGCGAAAAATCGAAAAATCCTTTCAAAAGGTAGATGGCTGCAACGAGAACAGGCATGAAAAAAATTTTCGTCGCATCTTTGTTGATAAATATATCATCGAGAACGGGCTTCACCAGGAACGCTATCGCGCCGGAAAAGGCTGATACGATAATCATGCAGACCATGGCGAGGAGAAGCCTCCCGTAGTAGGGCCTGACGTAGACAAGAATCCTTCTGTAGAGTTTTATGAGATCTGCAATCATTGCATTTCCCGCATGACGAGCTCCGCCACCTTCTTCGATGGGCCCTCCCCGTCGAGGGTAACAAGCAGCTCCCTGCTTTTCTCCCTTATTTTCTCCACTGCAGCTGTATCGGAGAGAAACCCATCAATTTTCCCGGCAATATTTTCCGGTGTCGCTGCACCCTGTATGAGCTCCGGAAACATCTTCTCTCCCGTAACTATATTCGGAAGCCCTATTCTGTCAACTTTAACGAGCATTTTCCCTATAATATATGTTAGCGGAGATACCTTGTAAATTATTACTGTGGGAACACCGAAAATCGCCAGCTCAAGGGTAACGGTGCCCGACGAGGCAATTGCAAGGTCTATCGTGTGAAAAAACGCATAGTCCCTTTTCCCGAGGATGTTCACGGAAACGGGAAATGCGCCCACTACTCTTTCAACGCTTTCACGCAGTGAGCTGTTTGCAAGAGGCAGAAAAAACTCCACATCCCCTTGCCTCTCCTTCAATATTGCTGCCGCTCCCATCTGGAGAGGAAGCATTCTGTTCACCTCAGAATTCCTGCTCCCGGGAAACAGGCCGATGCGAAGTGATTCACCCCTGGCGATCTGCGTCGGGGCCTCGCTTTGAAACTCGATCCCCTCATCTCGTAATATCTCAAAGAGCGGGTGCCCGTAGCAGTGAACCGTCACATCGTGGCCCTTAAAATAATCTACCTCAAAGGGAAACGGAACTACGACGTGGGAGGAAAAACGCTCCAAGACCCTCGCCCTCCCTTCCCTCCAGGCCCACAACTGGGGAGGAATATAATAGATTACGGGAATACCAAGCTTTTTCGCGTATTTTCCCACGATAAAGTTGAAATCCGGGAAATCTATCAAGACGATACACCGGACCTCCCCCCTTTTCATCATTTTCTTGATCTTTTTCAGCAGGCCCGTTATCTGGGGGAGCCTGCCGAGAACCTCTACGAGCCCCACTACCGAGATCTCAGAGTAATGGGAAATGAGGCGGGCTCCCTCTTTTTGCATGAGCTCTCCGCCCACAGCCCATATATCCTTCGGGGAAGGCATCTTCATCATCTCTTTGATCAGCCGTGAACCGTAATTGTCTCCGGAGGCCTCACCGGCAATGATGAGCACCCTGTCGCTATATATTTCGGATTGCATCCGCACGGAATGATCAGATCTTATTGATTATTTTGTATGCAGCCCTGAGGGCTTCCAGCCCCTCATGACCGGAGACCTGTGGCCTCTTACCCGACCGGACCGAGGAAATGTACTCTCGAATCTCTTCAAGGAGGGGATCACCCTGCTCCGTCTCGTGAAATTCTCCCGCCAGCTCTCTTCCCTTTCCGGAAGCAGAGGGAACCATCCTGACAACCTTAATGTTTCGGTTGATGAAATCTATTGAAAAGTATCCATCTTCCTGGAAAATTCTTATTTTTCTAGCCCTGCTCATCGATACTCTGCTTGCCGTGATGTTTGCCACGCACCCCGTCTCGAAAACAACCCGTGCGTTCGCTATGTCAACTTTTTCGGACATCACGGGAACACCGATCGCTTCCACTGTTGCTATCTTGCTCTGAACGAAAAAGAGTAAGAGATCGATATCGTGAATCATCAAATCGAGAACCACATCGATATCGGTACTTCTGTCGGTAAAGGGGGATATTCTCTCTGCTTCGATGAAGCCCGGTTTTTTTATGTATGCGGATATTTTTTTCAGCGCCGGGTTGAACCGCTCCAGATGCCCCACCTGGAGAATGAGATTTCGCTTTTCAGCCAGCTCTATGAGTCTTTTTGCCTGCCATATCTTTTCCGTTATCGGCTTCTCCACGAGAATGTGTTTTCCCTGTCCCAGGGCATATCGGGATATCTCATAGTGCAGAGCTGTCGGGACGGCAATCGAAAGGGCGTCAACGAACCGAACGAGTTCCCGGTAATTACGAAAAAAACGGGCGCCCGTTTCCTCCGCTACAAGCTCGCCCTTCTGTTTATTAATATCACAAACGCCGACGAGGCTGACCCCTTCGAGTTCAGCATATTTTTTGGCGTGGAAGGTCCCAAGATGGCCGGCGCCGATCACCCCTACGCGGATCACAATCGCTTCACCCCTCGCTTTGAATTTTTGAAGAAGTCCGCCATATACATCACTTCCTCGGAGTCAGAAAAATCTCTCTCAAGAATCTCGACGAGCTTCGAGACGGTGAATTCGATTCGTTTTACGAGCTTGACCGCCTCACGTATCCTGGCGATCTTCTCTTTCGAAAACCCCCTTCTTTTCAAACCGATCAGATTCAGACCGAATATCGTTTTTCTCTGTCCCCTCGTTAGCGCCGCGGTGACAAAGGGTGGTATATCCCTGCCAACACCAGAGAGCGCACCGACGATCGCGTGGGCCCCGATTCTCACGAATTGATGTATCCCCGTAAGGCCTCCGATCACTGCATAATCATGTATTTCCACGTGGCCACCAAGGGTTGCCGCGTTGGCCAGAATCACCGAGTTTCCCAGAATGCAGTCGTGGGCAATATGCGAGTAAGCCATGATAAGATTTCCATCGCCTACCACCGTCTCCCCCCCTCCCTCAGCTGTCCCCCTGTTGATGGTCACGTATTCCCGCACCGTGTTGTTATCGCCGATAACACAACTCGTTTGCTCTCCGCCGTATTTTAGGTCCTGTGGATCTCCGCCGATGGCCGCATGGGAATAAATCCTGTTGTTTTTTCCCAGCCTGCAATCTCTGTCGATAACCACATGAGAGCCGATTATTGTCCCTTGCCCTATCTTGGAATTGGGCCCGATCACAGAATACGGGCCGATCGAGACGTCTTTTTCAATCTCACTCGAAGGATCAACTATCGCCGTCTCATGAATCGTCATTTATTTCTCCTATCCGTCACAGCTGCGGTGAGGTCCGCATGAGCAACAACGACGCCATCCACCATAGCTTTCCCATGCATCTTCCACATTGGCCCTTTTTTCGCGATCATATCGAGTTCCAGTCTCAACTGGTCGCCGGGAACAACGGGCTTTTTGAACTTGCAGTTATCGATGCCGGCAAAGAGGACCAATTTATCTGCAGGGGTATCTTCATCGTAAAGGTTGAGAATCACGCCTGTCTGGGCCATTGCCTCTATTATCAACACACCCGGCATAACGGGCAAGCCCGGGAAGTGACCTGCGAAAAATCCATCGTTGATGGTTACATTTTTTATACCGACGATACGTTTGCCCTTTTCCAGCTCGACGATTCTGTCCACGAGCATGAATGGAAACCGGTGGGGGATTATCTTCATGATTTCCTCGATCTTTAGCATTCCCTCTTAACCTCCCTTCTCGCCTTTTATCTTTTTGAGCTCTTCCTCAATCTGGGTAATTTTTCTCAGCATGTCGGGAATCTTTTCCATCGAGACTGCGATCCTGAGCCACTTGTTGTGCGGAACGGCAGGAATTCCCGACCACCCTTGGCTCTTCTTCGCCGACAGAGACCAGGGGATGCCAGATTTTGCCCCCACCATAATGCCGGAGTCGATTTCAATGTGATCGGCCACACCCGTCTGCCCGCCGAGCATGACCCAATTGCCGATTTTCACGCTTCCGGATATTCCCGTCTGGGATGCGATGATACAATCCTCGCCGATTTCCACGTTATGCCCCACCTGCACGAGATTGTCCAGTTTCGTTCCCTTCTTTATCCTCGTCTCTCCCAGGGCTGCCCTGTCGATCGTTGCGTTGCACCCGATCTCCACATCATCTTCGATCACAACGGTTCCTATCTGGGGTATTTTGAGGTATCCTCCGCCGTGGCGGGCAAAGCCGAACCCATCCCCCCCGATCACCGCTCCCGAATGAATGATAACGTTCTTCCCGAGCTTGCACCCCCTGTGAACCGTTACGGAAGGATGAATGACGGTGTTTTCTCCGATGAACACGTCCTCCCCGAGGTAAACTCCAGGGTAAATGACGGCATTCTTTTCAACCGTCACCCCCTTTTCGATGCAGGAAAAAGGCATAATCGTCGCCGAATCAGAGACATGTGACTCTTGATGGATGCTGGCAAGAGAGGAGATCGATGGAGCGGGTTTATGGGGGGGAAAGAGTATCCAGAGCGCCCGAGCGAAGGTGTAGATGGGATTGTCAGAGATAATGACCGTAATATCATCCCTGCCCACATCTTCTTTCGATATGATGGCGCTTGCCGCGGTGGTTAGAAGCGCTTGTTTAAATTTGACATTGGCAAAAAATGTGAGGTCCCCTTCTTCGGCTTTATCGATGGACGATGCGCCCTTGATGAGCACATCACCCTCGCCGAGAAATGCGCACCCGAGCGCCTCAGCCAATTCACTTGCTTTTATTTCCGGCACTTTCGTACTCCTTGTTTAATATTTTCAGCACATCATCCGTAACGTCGAACCCCTCATCTGCATACACGATACCGCCGCTTCTGTCCAAAACCATATTGAACCCTTTTTCCTTCACCAGTTTCTCGACGGTAACCTGGATTTTCTGGAGGATCGTTTGCGTGTAAGCAGATTCGGTATCTCTCATCTCTTTCTCGGATTCGGCCACGATCTTCCTGAATTCAACCATTTCTTTGTCGAGCTGGTCCTCCTTCTCTTTGAGCTTGTCTTTTCCCAGGATTATTTTCTGTTTCTCGATATCACCCCGCATGTTTTTCAGCTCTTCCTGTTTATCGTTCAATCTTTTTTGAAGCTCGTCATACCGTATCTTCATCTTTTCCTTCGCTTCTGCTCCCTCTTTCGACTCGTTCAGCACTTTGTTCACGTCGATTACCCCGACTTTGAACTCTTTGGCGAGCAGTGGCCCGGCGTGTGCCATTAGCATGGCTGCCAGAATAACCAAACCTCTCTTGCCCATAACGGCCTCCTTTATAGATATTATTAAAAGTTTGTGCCGATGGTAAACTCGACTACCCTCTTTGGCTCATCTTTCAACGGATCGAGGTTGAACCCCCATTCCAGCCTGAGGGGCCCCATAGGCGAATACCAGCGTATACCGAAACCTGCGCCGTATCTCAGATCAGAGAACGAAGACGGCCAGTCATCCTGCCTGTAGGCGTTGCCCACGTCGAGGAAAAAGACCATCTTCAGCCCGATCTCTTGATAAAGGGGCACCGTAAGTTCATTATTTATCACAATTTGCTTGTTCCCACCAATCTCTTCGCCTGTGTTCCCATCAACGGGGGTAATCGTCCTCGACTCGAAACCCCTTATGGAATAGGGGCCACCGAGAAAAAACCTCTCAAAGAGGGGTACCCTCCCGCCGACGGTGCTCACAACGTGGCCCCATTCGATGTTGAACCCATAAACCATCCCGGCAGTGAGGGGCCGGTAATACTTTTCGTTGATGAAGTACTTGACGAAGTCGGACTCCCCCCCGAGGGGTCCACCAGCATATTCGACGCTCAAACTTTGAACCGAGCCCCTTGTCGGATTAATAAAGCTATCGGTGGTATTGCGCGTTATACCCCAGGTCAGGCTGTGGGTCTTCTGGGCACCTTTCTCTTCTTCCTCTAAAAGGATCGAGTTGGGGATGGTGGTGTCCACGTCCTTGATCCTCACCTGGTCCAACCTGAAGGTCAAATCCGTACTCACGTCACGGTTTAAGGGGTAACCAAACCCGATTCGCCCCCCTTTGGCATCCCGGGTAAAATCAGAATACTCGACGCTCGTGTTATATCCGTTGAGTCGCAAGCTCCATTTGGAATCGAGAAAATTGGGCTCCAGAAAATCGAGGGAAAAAATTGTCCTTCTCGAACCAAACTGGGTATTCAGAGACAGCCTCCATCCCCTGCCGAACAAATTGTTTTCTGATAGCTGTAAGACGCCAAAGAATTTGTCAAGAGAGCTGAAGCCGAACCCACCGCTTATCGTTCCCGTCGAGGCCTCCTCAACCTCCACGTCCACATCGATCTCTTCCGGGTCGGCTCCTTTCTTCGTCAGGACTTTCACATCCTTGAAGTACCCGATTCTCATGAGATTGGCTTTTGAACTGTCCAGACCCGAAGCGGTGTAAATCTCTCCGTCGGATATATCGAGTCTCCGTCTGATGACTTTATCGAGAGTCTTCGTATTCCCCTTCACATTGATCAGTCCGAAGCGGTACTTTTTCCCTTTGTCGACATGAAATTCCATGTCTACAACGGGAAATTTTTCCCGCTTTTTGTAATTGGGTTTTACGACGGCGTCAGCGAAACCGATGTCCTGGAGCTTTCTCGATATGTGGAGAATATCTCTTACCATCTTTTCTCTGCTGAAAGTCTGGAAAGGTTTCATCAACAAATTTTCCGCCAGCCCCTCCATCGTCTCGGGCACTTCCCCGATAATACGCACCTCCCCGACCCGGTACTGGATACCCTCGAACACCCTGATTCGCAGCCCCAAACCCTTTCCTTTTTTCGTTGATTCAGGCTTTTCAATCTTCACATCGAGAAACCCGTTGTCCAGATACTTTACCTCGAGGGCTATGAGATCATTGTCAAAAACATCCTTTTTAAATGTTCCCGACCCGGTGAGCCATGAAAAAAAACCCTTCTTTTTCGTCTTTATGGTTTTTCTGAGCTCCTTGTCCGTGAAGAAATTATTACCCTCGAAATCGATTTCAACGATCTTCACCTTTTTCCCTTCCGTTACGTTGAAGCTGACTTCTACTCTTTTCCCTTCTCTTTCTGTTATTTCTGTTGCAACCTTTCCCTCGAAATATCCGTTATTGTTGTACAGCTCCGTGATCTTCTTTTCGCTCTCTTTTACCTTCTCTTCAGAAAAGAACTCTTTCTCCTTGACCGTGATCACCCCATTAATATCCTCCGTGGGCAGACCTTTGTTTCCCCGTATCGATACCCTGAAAATTACCGGCTTTTCCTTCAGGATATAGGTCAAAACAACGCCTTGATGGGTGAACGCGGCGTCGACCTTCACGTCTTCGAAATAGCCCGTTTCGAATATCCTCTTTACATCCTCCCGCAATACGAGATGATCGAGGTCTGCTCCCTCCCTGCTTCGGACCAAATCTCGTAGCGTATTTTCCTGGACCTTGCTGTTTCCCTGAAATTTGATCTCCCGTATCTGTATATCCTGGGAATAGGAATGCATCGCGACGAGCACGGTGAAAAGAGTCAAGAGAGAAGCGACTCGTATTTTCCACCTCTTACCACTCACCCCCTACCGTTCCTCCAGCACTTTTCCGTCATCGATCAAGAACCGCCTTTCAAATTGTGATATCAGCTGCTCGTTATGGGTAACCATGATGAGGGTTGAGCCTTCCTGTGAGACAACCTCTCTCAGAAGTGCTATGACATTCTCTCCTGTCTTTTTATCAAGATTTCCCGTCGGCTCGTCTGCCAGTATCAGGCTTGGACCGAGGGAAATAGCCCGGGAAATCGCAACCCGTTGCTGCTCCCCTCCGGACAACTCACCGACCCTGTGAGACAACCTCTCCTGTAACCCGACCCGCTCAAGCAAGTGGGACGCTCGATGAAACGCATCTTCCTTGGGCTGCCCATCGACCATAAGGGGAAGCATTACATTCTCGACAGCGTTGAACTCGGGAAGCAAATTATACGACTGAAAAATGAACCCGATATTTTGTCGTCTGAAATTGGCAAGTTCATCCCGCTGAAGGGAAAAAACGTCCAGACCGTCAAAAATGACGTCTCCCTTCGTCGGTCTGTCGAGTGTTCCTATTATCTGCAATAGTGTAGTTTTTCCGGCCCCTGAAACCCCCACGAGACCTATCGTCTCATTTTTTTTTACCTCAATGCTGATACCTTTGAGGATGTGAAATGAGGTCTTCCCCTTTACAAACTGCTTTTCAAGGTTTCTAACGGTTAACAGGGGAGTATTATTCATACCGGAGGGCCTCAGCGGGGTCAATTTTCGAGGCTTGGCTGGCTGGATATAGTGTCGCCAGGTAACAAATGGAAACGGCGCTGATGCCGATGATGACAAAAGTCAACAGCTCCATTTTCACCGGCAGGGTTGAGATGTAGTACACGTCACTCGGCAGATGGATAAACTGATACTTGTCGAGGAGAATGCAACCGATGAAACCGAGCAGGAGGCCGATAGCGGTTCCGATAAATCCGATTATCAATCCCTCAAGGGCAAATATCGTCCTAATGCTTTCACCTTTCACGCCAAGTGACATCAGAACGGCAATATCTTTTGTTTTTTCCATGACGACCATGATCAATGTGGACACGATATTAAAAGCAGCCACAAATACGATGAGGACAAGAATGATGAACATCACCACCTTTTCGAGTTTCAGGGCTGAAAAAAGGTTTTTGTTGGACCGCATCCAATCTCTCGCAACGAAGGGAAACCCGAGTTCTTCCTGAATTTTTGCGGCAATGCTATCGGCGCTGTAAATGTCCCCCACTTTGACCTCTATCCCCGTAACGGTATCTCCGGCAAGCAGAATGTTCTGCGCATTCTTCAGGCTTATGAACGAAAAACCCGTATCAAAATCGAACATCCCCGATTCAAAAACGGCTGCCACTCTGAATTTCCCCACTTCCGGTATGGGACCGAAGGGCGATATGCCTCCCGTGGGGACCATTACCTCGACAAAATCGCCGGGAAATGCTCCTATTGTCTCAGTTAACTCCTTGCCGAGGATTATCGTTGGTGTCTCCTCATTCGCTTCTAGATCTTCTATCATCCCGGCCTTTACGAACTTGGCGATCCCGGTGGTCTTTTTGGCGCTTCGTACGTCCACACCCCGCAAAATTGCTCCGCTGGCCCCGCTTCTTCCGCTTATGAGCACCTGAGAGTACAAGTAGGGGGATGCTGAGATAACTCCCGGGGTATTTTCCACCTCTCCGCTTATTTTCCAGTAATCACCGAAATTTCCCTTCAGTGAGAGTATATTCGCGTGAGCTGTCGTCCCGAGGATACGGTCCCTGAGGTCCATTTCGAAGCCGCTCATAACGGAAAGAACGACAACGAGGGCAAACACGCCGAGAGCAACCCCTGCCACTGATATCACCGTGATCACAGATATAAACGTCTGTCTCCTCTTTGCTTTGAGGTAGCGAAGACTTACAAATAATTCGAAAGACGACAAGTATTACCTCCCTTTTTCAGGCCGAAGCAGGGGAAAGAGAATTACATCTCTTATGGATGGTGAATCCGTCAAAAGCATCGTGAGTCTGTCTATGCCGATGCCCTCGCCGGCAGCAGGGGGCATACCATACTCGAGGGCCTTGATAAAGTCCTCGTCCATCATGTGCGCCTCGAGATCTCCCCGCTCCCTTTCTTCGAGCTGTGAAAGAAACCGCTCCTTCTGATCGATCGGGTCATTTAATTCTGAAAATGCATTTGCTATTTCTCTCCCGAAAATTATGAGTTCGAACCTGTCAACCATCGTGTCATCACGGGCGTTTTTTCGGGAAAGGGGCGAAACTTCGAGAGGATATTCATAAACGAAAATTGGCCCTTCCAGCTTGCTCTCCACGATGCCTTCATAAATATCTGACATAATTTTGCCCGTCGAGGCACGAATGTCGACGTTGACGGAATGACGTGACGCAATGGAGATCAAGGTATCTCTGTCCTCAACGTCATCAATCGCCTCTCCCGAGTATTTCGCTATGGCTTCCTTCATGGTAATCCGCTCCCAGGGAGGGGAAAAATCGATTTCCGTCCCCTGATACAGCACCTTCGTCGAACCACAGAGCATCTCGACCAGGGAAGAAACCATATTCTCCGTAAGTACCATGAGGTCTTCGAAGGTCGCATACGCCTGGTAGAATTCGAGCATGGTAAATTCAGGATTGTGTTGCGTTGAAATGCCCTCGTTTCTGAAGTTCCTGTTAATCTCGAATACCCTCTCGAACCCTCCCACGAGAAGTCTCTTCAGATAGAGTTCAGGGGCAATGCGGAGATACAGGTCGATATCGAGAGCATTGTGGTGGGTTGTAAATGGTCGGGCCGCTGCGCCACCGGGTATGGGTTGCATCATGGGGGTCTCGACCTCCACGTATCCCCGGTCGGATAAATAATTTCTGAAGAAAGAGATGATTTTCGTCCTTTTTTCAAATCTTTCCCTCACATCTTTATTTACTATGAGATCGAGGTATCTCTGCCGGTATCTCGTTTCAACATCCGTCAGGCCGTGCCACTTCTCGGGAAGAGGCCGAAGAGATTTCCCAACGAGCCGTATATCCGCAGCCTGGACGGTCAATTCCTTTGTCTTGGTTCTAAATATGGTCCCCCGGGCCCACAAGAAATCGCCGATATCGACGTACTCTTTGAAAAATTCGAATTTCTCACCGAGGGCATCCTTCTGGAGAAAAAGTTGAATCGTCCCGCTCCTGTCCTGAATTACCACAAATGTGGACTTTCCGAATTTTCTTATCGCCATTACCCTCCCGGCGAGTGATACGACCTGTTGGGATGCCTTCAGCTCCGGATCGGTCAATCCTCCCCAGTTTTTTACAACGTCGCCGGTCGTATGGGTAACGGGAATGTCATTTGGATAGGGATTTATCCCGCTTGTTTTCAAATCATCCAGTTTCCTCATCCTCTGCAGGATTATCTCATTGTAATCATCCATCAATACGGCTCTCCTTACCCAGTTAGTTGGCGGTAGAAAGAAGATAGGCTTTAATGAAGGAATCGATATCGCCATCGAGGACCGCATCTACGTTCCCCTCCTGGATATCGGTCCTGTGATCCTTGACCATCCTGTATGGCTGCAGCACGTAAGAGCGGATCTGAGAGCCCCACGCTATATCCTTCTTCCCTCTGTGCAACTCGGCAAGTTTTTCCTGTCTCTGCCTCAATTCCAGCTCATAAAGTTTGGACTTCAGGATTTTCAGAGCCATGGCTTTGTTTTTATGCTGAGAGCGCTCGTTCTGGCACTGAGCGACGATCCCGGAGGGGATATGGGTTATTCTGACGGCAGAATCCGTCTTGTTGACATGCTGACCTCCTGCACCACTGGCCCGGTAGGTGTCAATACGCAGATCTTCATCCCTGGTTTCGACGACGATCTCTTCGTCAATTTCGGGAGACACGAAAACGGAGGCGAAAGATGTGTGCCTCCTCTTGTTCGCGTCAAAGGGGGATATTCTCACCAGCCTGTGGACACCGCTCTCGGCTTTCAGGTATCCGTAAGCATTTTCTCCCTCCGCTATGAAAGTCGCGCTTTTAATTCCCGCTTCATCCCCATCCTGAAGGTCGAGGACTTCCACAGCAAATCCGTTTCGTTCCGCCCATCGGATATACATCCGGAAAAGCATGGAAGCCCAATCCTGGGATTCCGTCCCGCCTGCACCGGGATGAATGGTGACAATGGCGTTGTTTCCGTCTTGCTCACCGGAAAGCATTTTCATGACTTCAAAGGACTCGATTTTCCCCTCGACCGCCTGAAAAATATCCTCTACCTCCTTCCGGAAGGGCTCGTTATCTTTTTCTTCCTCGTGGAGCTCCACGTATGCTTCGAGATCCCTGACCTCATCTTCGAAACCATCCCACTTCTGAAGAAAATTTTCGAGCTGTTTTCTCTCGCGAAGCAGGTTTTGCATCCCCTCCTTGTCCTTCCACATATCTTCTGTAGCAGATATTTTTTCTATCTCCAACATGCGGGAGCGCTTTTTATCGACTTCAAAGATAACCTCTTAAGTTCGCTGCTCTTTCCTTTATTGCTCCTAGCCTCTCCTCGAATATTCCTGCCATTTTTTAAACCTCCCAATTATGATCCCACCTATTAGGATAATCGAACCGGAGATGATAAACGAGTCTATAAACTTAGCATTTTTAACATAGAATGTCATCCCTGATAAAGAGCTTACCCGGGCTGTAATCCCCCCTCTCTCAAAGAGTTCAATTCTGGTTTTAACATTTCCAAACTGGTCTATGACAGCAGTGATGCCGCTGTTTGCGACGCGGACCATATACCTTCCCGTTTCAACGGTACGGTATGCAGCCATGTAAAGGTGCTGATACGGTGCCTGCGTATCACCGAACCAGGCATCATTCGTTACATTGACGAGCAGGTTCCCTCCCAGAAATACACCCTGAACCGAGAGATGCGGGAATATTGCCTCATAACATACCGCCGGAATTACTTTTGCGGCATTCCAGGTCAAAAGCTTCATGCCTTTTCCCCTCGAAAAGTCCTCAGAACCTTCGGTTATCTTGTCGACGAAAAAGAGGACTTTTCTGAGCGGAACATACTCGCCGAAGGGCACGAGCTTCATTTTGTCATACCGTTGATAAATATCCCCCGACGGCGCTAGGAGGCCAATACTGTTAAAATATCTCCCCTTACCGCCCCCATCATACCAGGGAATGCCGGTTACAACAGGCTTTCGCAGGTTTTTTATAAAGTTTTTTATCTCGACGGTTGGTTCTTTATCCCAATAATAGAAAAAGGGGAGGGCCGTTTCGGGCCAGATTATCAGATCGACGTTGTTTTTCACGCGGTTCTCCGTTAACTGTTTCATTATTCCGAGTGTCTCTTCTCGAAACTTCACATCCCACTTTTTCCACTGATCAATGTTTGGCTGCACAGCCGTGACAACGATCACACCAGCATCCTCACCCTCGGCCTGAGGTATAGCCCCCCTCAGAAAACCCGGAAGGTGCAGAAGGAAAGCGACGCTGAACGCCGCAGAGAGAAAAATTATCGCCTTTCGCCTTCTTCTTTCCTTGAAACCTCTGATTGAAAAAAAGAAAAGCAGGTTTATGAGAACCAGAAGAAAACCTGTTCCTACGACACCGCCGTAAGCAGCAAATTGCCTGGCAAAGAAGTCCCCGTACTGGGAATAGCCGAGGAGGAGCCATGGGAAGCCTATTTGAGATCTGATGCGAAGTATATCGATGCCGGCCCAGATAAAAGGCGCGCCAAACAACGCTGAGAAACCGAACCTATTTACCGACTCGGCCATTACCAGAGAGAAGACCGACGTAAAGATCCCGCAGTAAATGCTGAGAAGCGCAGCTGATAAGATTCCTACGAAATCGCCCAGATTACCGTATACGGAAACGGTGAAGCGAATCCAGCCAAGCAGCAGAAACGACGCCAGCGATCCGAAAAACAGCCCGAAGAAGGCTGCTTTCCGTGAATTATTTTTTTCCTTCAAGCAAAAAAAAAGGGGGATGAGTGCGAAATAGGCCAAAAATCCAAGGGATGTGTTTTTCCCCGGCATTGCGGCAGCATACAACACCGCACCAAGGATCAGATATGCCGAATCCCGCAGTGAGAGGGTTTCCGGGAAATACCTTTTCATTGAATCAGACGACTTCCTTGCCGGTTACTTTTTTAAAAAGTGCCGTCTCCAATCTCCGCATCTTCCGGGATGACGTCTTATCTCCCGTATGGTCAAAGCCGAGTATATGGAGAATGCCGTGGAGGATGTAAAAAAACACTTTTTCCTCATCGGAAAGATAGCCGTTATCGCTACCTGATAGGACCGTGTCAAGTGAGACGATTATATCCCCCTCCAGAGCCCTGCCCCCCCTGGAAGGAGAGTTGGCATGTGCTTCATCCCCGTAGGAGAATGACAATACGTTTGTTGGGACGTCTTTATAAAAATATTCCCTGTTGAGTTTCCTGATTTTTCTATCGCCGACGAGCAGTATCGTGAGGATTCCATCAGTGATATTCAATACCCCCAGGACCTCTCTTACCATCCCTCTCAGCAAATTCGTCCTTACTTTCCTTGTCCTCCGAAGGTTTCTCAAATAAACCTGCGTCATCTGCCCCCCCAACCAATAAACCGTCCTGGGACGGATAAAATATCCGGTTGTGATAAATTACCTTCAAACTCCGGACAAACGCCCCTTCGAGTAAATGGAGGTCCCTGTCGGAAAAAACCACCCCGGCAAGCTGCCCATCCTTGCGAGCCCGCTCGATCACAAATTGGACAACTTTTCCCAGTTCTCCCACTGACATATCATTCAGGCTCCTGGCCGTTGCCTCAACGCTATCGGAGAGCATTACGATCCCTTCTTCCCTTGTGCTCGGCACTGGTCCGGGATACCTATCTGACTCTCTCCGGATGCGGTGATCATAATAGTACAGCGGAGCGTTACCGTGGTGCCGCCGTATAATCTCCTCGATATTCTTTCCGAGCCCGTGCTTACTTGCCAGCTTTATCCCTTCATCAATGTGTGAAATGATTATCATCCTGGAAACATCCTTTGTGATCTGTTCGTGCACATTATCATCCTCGAACTGATTTTCGCCGTAATACTCCGGTTTCCACATCTTGCCGATATCGTGATAAAGCCCGCCTGCTCTGCATAACAAGCGGTCCGCACCAATCGCTAATGCCCCCTCTTCGGCTATAAAAGCTGTATTCACACTGTGATAATATGTTCCGGGTGCCGCATTCCGGAGCGTCCTGAGCAGAGGAGACGCCTCGTTGCTCACATCCAATATTTTCAAAACCGTCGATATGGCAAAGACCTCATCTGCGATAAAAAGCATAACCGTAAGGAGGCCGGGGGCCGTTACGATCAGGAAAAAGGAAGAGAAAAATACTTTTCCTAGGTTTCCCTCCCCATAGACCATGTACCACACAGTCGAGTTGATGGTAATCTGCAGAAAAGCCCCCACGATGGCCATCCAAATCATCTGAACTCTATCTATCATCTTGGTTTTCTCTTCAGCGTATCGCGCAAGGATATAGCCGAATGCAACGGAGAAAAGAATAACGGAAACGGTGTAAAGAGAGGGGCCCGTGATGAAAAGAGGCGTGATAATTATCATGGGCAGTACGAGAGGGATATCCCACGTATTAAAGACGATGCGCAAAAGTATTCCCAGTGAAACGTACGGTATGGAGGCAGAAAGGATCTCTCTCAGCTGTCCACCCTTTTCGGAAGGTAATATGAACCCCTTTGCGAGCAGATAAAAGAAGATAAAAACCACCACCTGCATCAGGAGCGCGTAGGCGAGTTGGTTTTTCCGTCGGCCGACATATTGCCATATTTTTGACGAACGTATCATCTAGCGGTATCCCATTTCTCGTAAGCTCTGATGATATCCTGCACGAGAGGATGTCTGACCACGTCGATTTCCGAGAAAAAGCAGAATTTGATTCCCTCTATGTTTTTCAATACTTCCCGGACTTCAATCAACCCCGATGATTTCCCCGCAGGTAGGTCAACCTGAGTGATGTCACCGGTAATTACCGCCTTGGACCCAAATCCTATTCTCGTCAGGAACATCTTCATCTGCTCTGAGGTAGTATTTTGGGCCTCATCCAGAATGATAAATGAATCATCCAGGGTCCTGCCCCGCATGAATGCGAGCGGGGCAATCTCGATTGTTCCCCGTTCAATCAACCTCGATGCCTGCCCGTACTCGAGCATCGTGTAAAGAGCGTCATAGAGTGGGCGAAGATAGGGGTTCACCTTTTCATACATATCGCCGGGTAAAAATCCGAGCTTCTCCCCTGCTTCGACGGCAGGCCTGGCGAGTATGATTCTTTTAACCATTTTTTTCAGGAGAAAGGAGATCGCCATTGCCATGGCGAGAAAGGTTTTCCCCGTTCCCGCCGGGCCTATCCCGATGACGATATCGAAGTTGCGTATGCCATCGATGTAACTCTTCTGTGCCTGGCTCTTGGGAGTGATGACTTTCTTTCTCGCAGATACAAATACCGTATCGAGGAAAATTTCCTTCACGTCGGCACTTCTGTTCGCTGACACGATTTTTATCGCCTGGTAAACATCATTAGAATAAAGGGGGTACCCCTTTTTGAGAACATCATAGAGTTCGAGGAGGACCTTTGAAGCAATGGCAACCTGCACTTCCGAGCCTTTCAACAACAGGCTGTTTCCTTTGGATAAGATGTTTACACCGAGATTCTTTTTCAGGATTTTGAGATGCTCGTTGTGGGAGCCAAAAAGATTTTTCGCTAGGTCACTATCTTCGAAGTAGAGGTCCTCATGACTTTCAGCCTGTTCAAGCACAGTATCCCCTTTCAGAAACCCTTGAAGATTTCCCTAACGAACAGAAAAATGCCTGAATTAACAATTATATCACAGAAGAAATATATCACTGCCCCCACGAAAGCAGTAAAAAAGAATAAATTGACTGCATTGCTCAGCTGCATGAGTCTCAGGTCCCTCCTCTTTGCCTCCTCTTTTTCCTTCCGCAAAACATCCTGGACTTCCTCTTTTATGAGGAGCGCTCCCTTTTCATTGAGATATGCAAACGCTTTGTATCCCTCGAGCTCGGTCAGACCCGCTCTCCTGATATGCTTAATAGGCTCCATATACTCGTTCATCAGTGAATACACGTCGAAAGCAGCTCTGTCTTCCTTGAAGTTTTCCGGCTCAAATCCTTCTGCTGCCTTTATCAAGATTCCTTTTGCGGGAAATTTTTCCATAACCAAAGGAAACTCATCGAGAAACTGCATTCCCTCGAGAAGCAGCTGGTCCACTCTCACCGGGTGTTTTATGGGAGGATAGGAGGAAACGGTGAAGGCATCGAACCGATAGTCACCGTCTTTGCAGGTCAGGGCCTGGAAAAAACATTCTTTAATCTGAATCGTGAGGTACCGTGACAACGTGTCATCGTCAACGATTCGCTTTTCTAGAAGAATTTCCCCGAATTTTTTGCCCTTCCTCAGGTGAACCTTCAAGAACCTGTTTCTTTCGGAATCACTGATAACCCCCCCGTCTACGAGCATCTGTCCGATCAACTGATCTTTGATCCTCACGTCAGGAGCAACATCGACGAGCTGTCCCTCTTTGAATATAAATACCATTTCCCCTTTAGATGTAATTATCTCCAGGGCTCCGCTTTTGTTCTGAACGGAGAGCAGCTGAAAGATGTCGGCAATCCCGAATTCGCTTATTTTCCCCTTTAGTCCCATAACCTAAACCGTACTTATTTTATACTTTCTGTGCATCCTTCTCAGCAAGAGTTCGTTGCTGACGAGGGAAAAAATGTAAAAAACCAGCGCCAGTGCACCGGTAATGAGCGTTCCGAGCCTGGAAATAACGGCATAGAGCGGAGAATAGTCCCCCGGAAAGGAATAATTGAACAGGACAAATAACGACAAGAACAGTGAAATCAAGATATTGATGAGGAAAAAGACCGATAATGAGCCCACCGAGAGAAATCCGAATCCCGGAACTATGAGTGATTTTATCCTCACGGCCCGCTTGTGTATTTTAATTTGATAAGATTTTTCGAGAATCCCTGCAATTCCTTTAACGATGAACGACTTCGACTTACAGGACTGGCAGATGTCCTCTTTTTTAAAGCCTACTTTCCACAGCTGTCTGTCCCCACAAATCCTGCATGCGAGAATAAGGTATCTATTGTACGTGATTACTCTGAGAATCACCAAGGCTGCCATGAGAATAACAAAATACGCCGTGCTGCCACCCAGGGGGTTCAACCAGAGGTTACGGAAGGGCAGTTCTTTATGCCACTTGGTGCCAAAATCCTCCATGAAGACTTTGAAGTAATTACCCGAAATCGAGGGCGGCACAAGAATCCTTTCTCCAATTTTTTTCGGATTGATCTGAAACGGCCTGTTCTTGGCCAGGTTTTCCCAGGCTTTCTCCTGGATCCTCGCCGCTTGATCGAACCGGTAATCGGTAATGTAGAGTTGATAGAGATTAAAAAGGACGATGGGATCTTTCTCTCTCTTCTTTAAAACCTCCTTCATCTTGATGATCGCGCCTTCAACGTCTCCCTGATAAAATTTCCCCATCGACGAGATAACGCCGTACTCATCCCCAACTTTCTTTTCCAGGTCCGCTGCGATCGACACCGAGTCATCAAATTCCCCCCTGAGAAATGCGTACCGCAATTTTCCCGCAGAACTGACGAGGGAATCGCCTTCAAATTCGATATCGACATCTCTCACGCCCGTGGCGATGCCGTAAACGAGGTGAAGAAGATTATTTCTCTCTGGGGATATTGCCATCTGCGTATAAAAACTCATTTTGCCGTTAAAAAAAATTCCCGCTACTATCACGAATCCCACACAAAATGTTAACAGCAGTTCCCTCTTAACCATATAGGGGGAAAAAATAACCAGAATGAAAAATAGAACTGCAAACGGCGACCTGATTGCATATGCGAAGGTGAAGATGAGCCCGATGATCAGGGGAGCAACGATCAGTTTCACTTTCTGCAGCGGTTTTATCCTTAGTGCGTCAGAGACAAGGGAGGGGAAGTATTTCATCATGATCGCTATAGAGAAGAAGAAAGTGAAGAATAGGTGAAACATGACGAAATATCCGAATACAATGTACGTCGATTTCAAGAGGGGTACGGGATTTATCAGCGTAGCATTATAAAGATTGACGATATCATCCCAAAACGAATAAAGATTGAACGCCAGAAGGTCATTTAAACCCAGGTACAACCAGTATTTTACGTTGAGCGGTGAAACCTGGAGAGCAGACCTGACTATATCGAGTCTGACGCGTCTATCAAGAGCGAAGGAACGGGATAGGGCATCATCGACAAAGGAGTTTATCGAAAGCAGACCGTGACGGTAGAGCTCATTCTTCAGCTCAATAACACTGTCACGAAACCCATCGATGTTCCCGCTCTCGACGGCGCTCAGGGAACTATCGTACCTGCTCGTGATGCTCTCTGGAAAGATCATCTCCTCGGAAAAGACACGTTGACCGCTGAGGCAAAAACAAAAGAGAATGAGGGCTATGAAAAAGTTTTTCTCGAATTTGCGGGTAGGCGCAAATATCTTACATCGGAATCTCATCAAACTCTCTCACTTTCCCTTCCCTATTTTATCACCTCCATTTACGAGGTAAGAGATTTGTCCGCTTGAAAGATATTCTATCTCCTCGGGTACGCGAAAAAATGCCTCCATCCTGCCATGCAAACAAATCGAGAAAAGTACAGAGTGATACTGCGGCCGCTGAGAAACCCGGTATGCCCCATGGGGCGACGAGCCATAGCAGGTAAACTCTCTTCCCTCGAAGGAACCGTTCGACAACACGAAAATGGGAGATACCCGCCACTTTTCTCAATTACTATACATATAAACCAGAAAGCTGTTTTTAAATCAATCTTTTAATATAATGGAGCGATATTCTTAATCAATCATTACGGGAGAATCGGGATGTGCACATTTTCAAGTTTGATAGAGGTAATGGATACTCTGCGTTCCGAGAAAGGGTGTCCGTGGGATCGGGAGCAGACCCTTGAAAGTTTGAGAGAATATCTCATCGAGGAATCCTACGAAGTTCTCGATAAAATTCACAGGAGCGACTTTCATGGGCTCATGGAGGAGCTTGGTGACCTGCTCTTCGAAATTATCTTTCTGGCAAAGATCGCTTCTGATATGGGCAAATTTACCATTTTCGACGTCATCGAAGAAATTCGTGAAAAAATGATCCGGCGCCACCCCCACGTTTTCGGGGAAAGCCAATTCGATACCTTTGACGAGGTATCAATAATCGGGCATAAAATCAAGGAGACGGAGGAAAACAAAAGATACGATTCTATTCTCGGTGGCGTGCCGAAGAACCTTCCGGCTCTTTTCCGCTCATTCAAATTGACCAAGAAAGCCGCCCGGGTCAATTTTGACTGGGAGAAAGTTGAGCAGATATTCGAGAAATTGGATGAGGAGGTAGCGGAATTTCGGACCGCCCTTGAAAAAAGAGACCGGGAAGAAATCGAGGCAGAAATGGGAGATATTCTGTTCGCGGCAGCAAATATCGCCAGATTTGTGAAGGTTAACCCCGAAATCGCCCTCGTCAAGGCCAACGCACGTTTTGAAAAAAGATTCCACTATATGGAAAGCAGGCTCGAGGATAATGGCCTCAATATCGAGAACACCCCATTTGAGTTGATGGAAAAACTCTGGGAGGAATCAAAAAAACCTTGACCCATAATTTTCCACAATTCTGTGAAATACCTGTTGATAAGCCTGTGGATACCGGATAGCTTATATTACCTTATTTACCACTTATACAAATTGCCTGTTATTTAGGCATCGTTTTGCCGGCCAAATTTGGAAGTATTATGACGAACTTCTCATACCATTTCCAGCCACACATATAACTATATGTTTTTTAAAGCTTTTATTCTAACAATTGTATCCGTTCGCGAAAAGAAAAGCGTTCATGCTGGTAGATATTACAGCAGTTTTGGCGTGATTATTGCTATCCCTTTTGCTGCCGAATTGACCGTTTCTCCCCGTTTTTCCGCTCACTACCGCTAAGCGTATTATAAATTGCTTTTTTTTCCGTTTCTCGCTCGCAACCCCGAAGTACAACCTACATTTTTCCCAAAAAGTCTTCCTCTGACTTTTTCCTTGAGTCCCTCAGTGAAAAACGGAAAATCATCGCCAAAGGAACTCAATACGCACCCACGCGATTTCAAACGAAACGATCCTGGACCACCTACCTATCACACGATCCTCTCAACCGGACACCCCGATAGTCGTCGACACCCGGCAAATGCGATATTCAACTATGCTCAAAGTTCATTCCATCTCGTGCGGGGGCATGAAAAAACCGCTCCGTATGGAAACGTCAAAAGCGGGGCAGGGAATTAACTTATCCTTGACATAATAATAATAAGATTTTAGAATTTATTTCTTTGAAAATAAGAGGATCGGTCCGGAGGAACGTAGTGGCAAATATTAAATCAGCAGTGAAACGTCACAAACAGAACCTCAAACGCAGAACGAGGAACAGGATAAGAAAGACCAGGGTTAAAACACACGTCAAAGCTGTCAAGCTAGCCCTGCTTGAGAATGATATCGACAGGGCAAGAGAGTTGCTTCCGAAAGCCATGCGCCAGATACACAAAGCAGCGAGCAAAGGGGCGCTCCATAAAAATAACGCATCGCGAAAAATTTCTCGCCTCGCACGTCTGGTCGATAAATACGAAGTTGAGTCCCGAAATAAATAACATACACGCTTTTTGACCGTACCTCATCACGTACTCGGCACCACCATTTTACTTTACCCACCAACAATTTCTGCCATGTGAACGAGTGAGTTCATGAAGACCTCTCTCGCAGTTAATCTGCTATCACCCTTGATTTTTAAATCGGTCTCTCCGGCGAGAAATAAGAGTCGCCGCAATTTCTCCTTTGTTTTCAATTTTTTTGCTCTTCCATACTCCTTTTTAAGGGCCCACTGGAGGGCACCCAGGACTCTTAAAAGTTCCGAATCATCGACGGTTTTCAGATACCGGCTGAGATCACCGATACCTTTCGATGCTTTTCCCCTCATGAGTTCCCGTAAAATTTGAAAGATTTCGAGTTCCGGCCTCGCATCGGAAAAGCTCTTTAAATCCTCTACGGTAACGACTTTTCTTTTCGAGAATGCCAACGTTAATTTCTCTGCCTCCGATATGAGGCCGTGGGGGTTATCGATCCACGGAAGAGCTATGAATTCTAGGAGTTCCCCCGGTGCGGTTATGCCCTGTCTTTCAAAGAGCCCCCTCACATATCCCACCGCCGCTTTTGATGCCGCAGCCTCGGAAATCTCCACTATATCGATACCCTTCCCTGCCATCTTTTGCATCTTGGCGCTGTTTCTTCCCGAGAATATTATTGTCGCTTTCACGTCCTCTCTTTTCCCGATCAGTTCTGCCGCCACCTCCATCAAATCCTTATGCAAATCATCGAAATCGGGGAAAATAAGAACCTTATTTTGAATGAAGAGGTCTTCTGTGAAAGCGAACAAAGCGGCCTCCCCGGGGTCTGAATCCGGTGTCAATCTCTTGCATAATCGCTTTTCCCCCCCTTCCTCCGTCAGCGGTGAATGGGTGGACAGGTATAGTTCGAAAACATGTCTTCCCGGACCGGCGAAGATATTTATGTCTCTCTCTCTGAACATCATAGTTCACATCTCTTTAATGAAATCAACGAAGCGAATAGAAATTTTTTCCAAGACAAATTCGATCGCCTTATCCCTGTTGGTTCTCGAGTACGAGGGGTCCACACCCCTGTAATAGGTTGATGTGTCCTGGTAATTCTCCAGGTTAAAGATGGTCTGCCCGGTTCCCGTCTCGATCAGCTCCAATGAAACGAGACATGAAATTTCGTATTCGAGGCCCAGCCTTTCTTCGGAAAACCCGACGGGCTGCTCCTTAAGCTCCTGAACATTTCCACTGATGACATAATCCCCCCCAACATCGAAATTTCCTGCATATCCATTTGCAACCAGGGTGTCCTTTATTTTCTCCCCGAGAATTATTCCCACCCTGCTGTGCGGCGTCTCGTTTTTGAACTTCCCGATGGCAATGGAACCCTTACCGATAATCAGGGAGTCCTTCGGGAAACCCCTGACTCTGTAGCCACAGCCACCTGATAAGATACCCATCAGCAAGATGAGTGCCGTGCAGTTAATCAGGCATCGGCCTAAACGACGAGGCTGACGAGTTTCTTTGGAACGTAGACCCATTTTTTAATTTCCTTGCCGGCAGTGTACTCTTTCACCCTCTGATCTGCGAGTACCATTTCCCGAATCCGATCCTCGGACACATCGGCCTCAACGATAATTTTCGATCTTACCTTCCCGTTGATCTGGACAACGATCGGGATCGTCTCGCTGCGTGCCAGCTTTTTGTTATATTCGGGCCACTTTTGGTTTGCAACGAACTTTTCGTTTCCGGTGAGAACCCACAGTTCCTCCGATAAATGGGGCACAAAAGGGGAAAGGAGCAGAATCAACGTCCGTATAGCCTCCGAAAAAGCCCTCTTTCCCAGCTCACCCTCGAGTATCCCCTGATCAACTTTGTACAGGTAGTTGACAAATTCCATGATCGCTGCGATAGCGGTGTTGAAATGAAATCTCGATTCTATCTCATGGGTCACCTTCTTTATCGTCTTGTGGGTAACGTGCCTTATCTCTTTGACAATCCCCTCGTACTCGCCCTCACCATACAGGGGATCCGTGTTGCTGATCCGGTCCAGGTTTTGCCAGACGAGATTGAATACACGATTGAGGAATCTGCTCCCACCCTCGACGCCTTTGTCACTCCAGTCCAGGTCTTTCTCGGGTGGTGAGGCAAAAAGGGTAAATATGCGGGAAGTGTCGGCCCCATATTTCTCGATGAGGTATTCGGGATCGACCACGTTCCCCTTTGATTTGGACATCTTCTCCCCGTCCTTTATCACCATCCCCTGCGTGAGAAGATTTTGGAATGGCTCGTCAAAGGCCAAATAGCCAAGATCCCTCAAAACCTTTACGAAAAAGCGCGCATAAAGGAGGTGCAGGACTGCGTGCTCGATTCCGCCTATGTACTGGTCCACCGGCATCCAGTAGTGAACAGCATCCACGTTGAAGGGATTATCCGTTTCCTTGGGGGAGCAGTACCGAATAAAATACCAGGAGGATTCCACGAACGTGTCCATCGTATCGGTGTCCCTTCTCGCACTTGCCCCGCAAACGTGGCAGGTGGTGTTTACAAACTCTTCTACTTTTGCAAGCGGCGATCCTCCTTCGGGATCGATCGTATCGATTTCCGGGAGAAGGACGGGTAATTGTTCCTTCGGGACGGGGAGGATGCCACACCGGTCACAGTAGATGATCGGAATAGGTGCACCCCAGTACCTCTGCCGCGAAATTCCCCAATCCCTCAGCCTGTAGGAGTAGGTTTTTTCTCCGATTCCCTTTCCCCGGGCAAAGTCAATTACGGCTTCCTTCCCCTCTTCGCTGGGAAGACCGTTGAAGTCACCGGAATTCACCATGATCCCCGGATCCTCGTAGGCTCCCGTCATGGTTTCCGGATCAAGATCTAAATCCGGTGGATTAATGACAACGACTATCGGCAAATCGTATTTCTTTGCAAACTCGAAGTCCCGCTGGTCGTGGGCAGGAACTGCCATCACCGCACCGGTACCGTACTCGTAAAGTACAAAATTGGCGGTAAAGATCGGCATCTTCCAACCGGTGAATGGGTTGATGCAATGGGCCCCGGTGAAGACACCTTCTTTTTCGATCTCATCGCTTGACCTTGCAAACCTGTCCTGTCGCAGGACCTTGTCGATAAACGCGCTCACCTCTTTTTCCCTCCCATATTTTTTTGCGAGGGTGATGGTGAGCGGGTGTTCGGGTGCAATGCTCATAAAGGTTGCGCCAAATACGGTGTCGGGCCTTGTTGTGAAAATTTTCATTTCCTTATCTGAACCATCGACGGGAAAGTGAAGCTCGGCACCGAGGCTCTTCCCGATCCAGTTCCTCTGCATTATGAGCACCTTCTCGGGCCAACCGGTCATCTCGAAGGTCTGATCGAGAAGCTCTTCCGTGTAATGGGTCGTTTTGAGAAACCACTGCTCGAGTTCTCGCCCGGTTACGGGGTTCTCGCATCTCCAGCAGCAACCCCCCTCTACCTGCTCGTTTGCAAGCACGGTCTTGCACGAGGGGCACCAGTTGAGAAGCGCCTTCTTTCTGTACGCCAAACCTTTCTCGAACATTTCTATGAAAAATCTCTGTTCCCACATGTAATACGCGGGATCACAAGTTGCCAGTTCCCTGTCCCAGTCGTAACAAAATCCCATTCTTTTGAGTTGCTCTTTCATGTACTCGATATTCGCGTATGTCCAGCGTGAAGGGTGCTCTCCCTCTTGGATTGCGGCATTTTCGGCAGGCATACCAAATGCGTCCCACCCCATCGGATGCAGCACGTTGTATCCCCTCATCTTTTTATAGCGCGCAACGACGTCACCTATCGTGTAATTTCTCACGTGGCCCATATGAATGCGCCCGGAAGGATACGGAAACATTTCGAGGCAGTAGTACTTGGGCTTCGCGGGGTCCTCACATGATCTGAAAACACCCTCTTCATCCCACAATTTCTGCCATCTTTGCTCAATCCCCCACGGATCGTACTTCAATTTTTCCCTCCGCCATCGTAAATGGTTTTTTTCCTTATAGCATCGAGAACGCCATTGACAAAAGCTCCCGACTCGTTGGTGCCAAATTTTTTTGCCAGTTCCACCGCTTCGTTTATCACCACCGGATAGGGTACCGGCGATTGAGAAAAGAAAATTTCGTACGTGCCAAGTCTCAAGATGCTGCGGTCGACGAGGGAAATTCTGTCAAATTTCCAGTTTTTCAACGTTTCGGTGATGATACCGTCTATTTCTTGTAAATTCAAAGTGAGACCTCCCAGCGAGCTTTGAAAAAAGTCCATATCGAGATCACTGGAGAAGCTCCGCAAAAATACCTTCGATGCGTCCACAGGAGGTATATCTAAAATATCACTCATATAGAGGACCTGAAAAACCTTTTCCCTCGTTTTTCGACGCACAGTTCACCTGTGTTTGATCGCGAAAATATATTCTAACGACCGCTTCGGCCAGAGCCACCTTTTCTGGTTACTTTATACAGGAAATACCCGGAGTTTCAGATAATATATGTTAAATATTTTTCAGCAGGTTCGCCATTTCTATTGCAGAAACGGCGGCTTCAAACCCCTTGTTTCCCATTTTCGTGCCTGCCCGCTCAACTGCCTGCTCGATGGTATCTGCTGTTATCACACCGAAAGCAACGGGAACTTCGCTCTCCATGGAAACCTGAGCAAGTCCTTTCGTCACCTCGGCGCTGATATACTCGAAGTGAGGCGTTTGTCCCCGGATCAGTGCGCCGAGACAAACCAAGGCATCGTAAATCTTGAGACCCGTCAACTTCTTTGCCACCAGGGGTAATTCAAAAGAGCCGGGTACCCGGTAGCAGATTATGTCGTTTTCGTGAACCCCGTGTCTCTTGAGGGCATCGAGAGCGCCATCGTAGATCCTGTCGGTGATAAAGCTGTTATATCTGGAAAGCACGATACCTATTTTTAGCCCTTCCCCCTTGAGCTTGCCCTCGTATACCTTCACCGGTACCCTCCTACTCAACACTTAGTATGTGGCCGAGTTTTTTCTTTTTCGTTTTTAAATAGTCGATATTGGCAGCATTCGGCTTGATCTCGATTGGAACTCGCTCGGTCACGGATAAACCGTATCCCTCAAGACCGATGATCTTCTTCGGGTTATTCGTAAGCAGCCGTATTTTCTTCAAGCCGAGCTCTGCGAGGATCTGGGCGCCGATCCCATAATTTCTCAAGTCAGGTTTGAACCCGAGCTGCAGGTTTGCTTCAACGGTATCCAAACCCTTATCCTGCAGCGAATAAGCTCTTATCTTGTTCGCAAGACCTATACCCCTGCCTTCCTGCCGCATGTAGAGGACGATTCCTTTCCCCTCTTCATCTATCATTCTCAAAGAATTGAATAGTTGCTCCCCGCAATCACATCGTATCGAACCGAACACGTCGCCGGTCAGGCATTCCGAATGGACCCGCACGAGAGTCGGCATTTCCGGATCTATGTCCCCCTTGACAAGGGCAAGGTGCATCTCGCCGTTCACGTCATTTTTAAACGCATAAGCCTGGAACACACCATACAACGTTGGAAGAGAAACTTCTTCAATGATGGAAACCAGTCGCTCCCTCATCATCCGGTATTCAATTAACTTCTCGATCGTTATTATCTTTAGACCGTGTTTCTTGCCGAAGTCCTCGAGGTCCGGCATCCTGGCCATTGATCCATCATCTTTCATGATTTCACAAATGACCGCAGCCGGCTTCAATCCCGCCAGGCGCGTAAGGTCTACCGAGCCTTCGGTCTGCCCGGTTCGAACGAGCACTCCTCCTTTCTTCGCAACGACGGGGAACACATGTCCGGGTTTGACCAGGTCTCCCGGCCGCGAGCTCTCATCGATCGCCACCTGTATGGTGGTCGCCCTATCATAGACCGAAATTCCCGTCGTTATCCCCCGTTTCGCTTCTATGGAAACGGTAAACGCCGTACCGTAGGTAGACGTGTTTTGCTTGACCATCGGCTCAAGTTCCAGCGCTTTTGCCCTCTCCTCCGTGAGCGCGAGGCAAATAAGCCCCCGTCCGAATTTTGCCATGAAGTTAATCGCCTCGGGAGTAACCATCTCAGCCGCTATCATCAGGTCGCCCTCGTTCTCACGATCTTCGTCATCCACAAGGATTACCATTTTCCCGGATTTTAAATCTTTGATCGCATCCTGAACATCGCAGATGGGCATTTCAATCCTCCTTCAAGAACCCCGAATTTCCGAGCAGCTCGAGAAACTTCGTATCTTTGTCCTTCTTAACGAACCTTTCCACATATTTTCCTATGATATCAACCTCTATATTCAGTCGATCGCCCTGTTTTGCAAATTTCAGGTTGGTCTGATCCATGGTATAGGGCAAGACAGTCACTTCAAATAAATTCTTTTTAACCCCGCTCACCGTAAGGCTGATCCCGTTAAGCGCCACTGAACCCTTGAAAACTATGTATCTCATTATAGTATCATCCGCCTTTATTTCAAACACCACCGAGTCTCCCATTTTTCGTGAGAACCCCAGAACACCGACCCCATCGGTGTGGCCGTTTACGAAGTGTCCCCCCAATCTCCCCCCGACTTTCAGGGCCCTCTCAATATTAACATAATCGCCCTTCTTCAGTTCCTTCAGATTGCTCCTTTCGAGGGTTTCCGGCGACATTTCAACATCGAATGCGCCCCTGCCGAAATCAATCACCGTCAGGCACACTCCGTTGACCGCAATGCTCTCGCCAACACGGGGGTCGCGTAATTCTTCCCCAACGGAGATGGTTGCCACCTTTCCGCCCGCTCTTGCGGTTACGGATTCAACTTTTCCGATCTTTTCCACAATTCCTGTGAACATCTGTCAACGGTCCCTTTTTACGGGGATTGCCTCGATAAGTATATCCTCTTCTATTCTTCTCACCTTTTCAATATGTATCGAAAACGGGGCATCAGCGGCGAGGCCCGACACATCGGAGAGAGGTGACAGGCCTGTTCCGAAGAACTTTCCCGCAACGAAGATGTAAAGTCTGTCAACGATGCCCTCCGTGATGAACGCGGAGAACACACCAGCCCCGCCCTCGACGAGAAGGGAGGTTACCCCCATCTTTGATAGGGAGCGTAAGATCTCCGATACGGGTATCCGCCTGCGGATAGATTCGATCTCGACAATGTGCGGCTGATATTTTGCCGATCCAAATGGACGCTTCTTTCCACCGACCCGTGAAGTGAATATCACAACATCCCCACCCTCTTCTGCGAAAAGCCTGCTGCCGGGACTTACCACGAGGCGTGGGTCTATCACAACCCTCAAAGGCTGCCGGTATCTCCCCTGCAGGCGCACGTTGAGAGAAGGATTGTCTTTCCGAACGGTATCGATTCCCACCAGGACCGCATCATGGCATGCCCGAAGAATGTGCGCGTAGTTTCTTGACTTTTCTGATGTGATCCATTTTGACTTTCCCCTCCGGTCGGCGATGAACCCATCTGCAGTTAACGCCATTTTCAGCGATACGAAGACCTCTTTTGTTTCCATAAATTTGAAAAAAACTCTGTTGAGTTCAATCGCCTCATCCTCGCATAAGCCCAGAGCGACCTCGATTCCCTTTCCCGTTAAGTCCGCAATCCCTTTGCCATTTACGCGGGGATTGGGGTCCTTCGCCGCAACATACACTTTCGAAATCCCCGCAGCCCGTATCAACTCGGTGCAGGGTGGTGTTTTTCCAAAATGGCTGCACGGTTCCAGGGTTACGTACATTTCGGCACCCCGCGAGTTTTTTCCCGATTGTTCCAGTGCCCGTACCTCTGCATGTGGACCCCCGAAAAATGGGTGGTGTCCTTTTCCCAGGATCTTTCCGTTTTTCACGACAACTGCTCCGACCATCGGGTTGGGATTCACTTTTCCTCTTCCTCTTTTTGCCAGCGACAATGCCGTCTTCATGAAGTTATCGTGAATGCTCTTCTCACCCATTCTCAGGATCTCTTTTTTTTGCTGGAGGGAGTTCGTAAATCGATTTTATTTCATCCATAAACTGGGATAGGTCTTTGAAGCTCCTGTACACGGAAGCAAACCTGACGTATGCTACATCGTCAAGCACACGGAGTTCTTCCATGACCTTTTCACCGATGACATTCGACGGAATCTCCTTCTCTCCGAGAGAAAATACCTTCGCTTCTATCCTGTTCGCCACTTCAACAATGGTCTCGTAACTTATGGGCCTCTTCTCACATGCTTTTAAAATACCGCTTAACATCTTGTGGCGGTCGAAGGGTTCTCTCCCCCCGCTTTTCTTGATGATGAGAGGGGTGGTCTCTTCAATCCTCTCATAGGTGGTAAACCTCCACTTGCAGGAGATGCATTCCCTCCTTCTTCGAATCAGCGAACCGTCTTTGCTTGTGCGGGAATCTACAACTCTGTCTTCAAGACTGGAACATTTTGGGCAACGCAATTTTAACCGCCAAGCCGGTGGATTTCAACTCCTGCTTCAAGCAGCATTTCGCGTGTCAGTTCGTCGGCGTACCCATCCAGATAGTAAATCTTTCCGATGCCTGCATTTATGATCATCTTCGCGCATATGATACAGGGAAGGTTCGTGCAGTACAGCGTTGCCCCTTGAATAGGCACACCGTGGAGAGCAGCCTGGATAATCGCATTTTGCTCTGCATGCAGTCCCCGGCAGAGCTCGTGGCGCTCGCCGGACGGGACATTCAGCTTCTCACGCAAGCAACCGACGACATCACAGTGAGCAATTTTTGATGGAACTCCGTTGTACCCCGTCGCCAGCACCCTCTTATCTTTGACAACAACGGCCCCCACCTGTCTCCGGAGGCAAGTGGATCTTCTGCCGGCAAGACGGGCCATTTCCATAAAATAGGTATCCCAGTCCGGCCTCGATCTCACGTCAAAAACCATCACGCCTCCCTCGCGTAGAGTTCGATTCTTTCAGAGTAGAGGGGGAATCTCATGCAGAGATCTCTCACGTCACTATCAATTGTATGCAATAGTTTCTCATTGTTTATATCCTCAAGAACATCGGCTATCATATCGCCGATCCTTCCCATCTCCTGCTCTCTCATCCCTCTCGTCGTTACCGCCGGCGTACCGATTCGAATTCCGCTGGTAACGAAGGGGCTTCTCGTCTCAAAGGGTATGGTGTTTTTATTGACCGTTATTCCCGCTCTTTCAAGGGCTTCCTCCGCCTCTTTCCCGGTTATATCCCTGTCCCTCAAATCGACGAGCATGAGGTGCGTGTCCGTTCCGCCCGAGACGATACGAAACTTTCTGTTCTGAAGAGTTGTTGCGAGGCTCCTTGCATTTTTTACAATCTGCCTTTGATACTCCCTGAACCCCTCTCCCTGCGCCTCTTTGAAGGCTACCGCCTTGGCGGCAATTATATGCATTAACGGGCCCCCCTGGGTACCGGGAAAAACGGCACTGTCGATCTGTTTGGCAAACTCGGCCTTGCACATGATCATCCCGCCCCTTGGCCCCCTGAGGGTCTTGTGGGTCGTCGTCGTTACGAATTCACTGTGGGGAATGGGCGACGGATGCAGTCCGGCTGCAATAAGCCCCGCAATATGCGCGATGTCGGCCATCAGCATACACCCCGCCTCATCGGCAATCTCGCGGAATTTCTCGAAATCGAGGATCCTGGGATACGCGCTTGCGCCAACGATGATGAGCTTCGGCTTGTGTTCGAGGGCGAGACGCCTGAGCTCTTCAAAATCGACCTGTTCGGTCTCCTTGTCCACACCGTAATGGAACACATTGTAAAGTTTCCCAGAAAAGTTGACAGGCGAGCCGTGCGTCAGATGCCCACCGTGGGAAAGGTTCATACCCAGGAGGGTGTCTCCCGGTTTCAAGACACTCAGGTAAACGGCCATATTTGCCTGCGCCCCCGAGTGGGGCTGCACGTTGACGTGGTCAGCGCCGAAAATCTCCTTCGCCCTGCTAATGGCCAGCGACTCTCCGATATCAACGAACTCGCATCCACCGTAGTAGCGTCTGCCGGGGTACCCTTCCGCGTATTTGTTCGTCATGACAGATCCGCAGGTCTCAAGGACCGCCTCACTCACAAAATTCTCGGAAGCGATGAGTTCGAGCTTGAAAGCTTCCCTCTCGGTCTCCCTCCGTATTGCTTCCCAAATCTCGGGGTCGACTTTTCTAAGATATGACATTACCTTCCTCCGTCACTCCTGTTGGTCCTTGACTCTATCTTCTCAATCTTCTCTATCCGGCTTTTGTGCCTTCCCCCTTCAAACTTTTCCTTGAGAAAAATTTTGAGGTATCCCCTCGCCTCCTCGATGCTCATAGTCCTTCCGCCGAATACGACGACATTCGCATTGTTGTGGGCTTTTGCATAACGGGCAGCAAAAGCATTGTACAACAGCGCAGCTCTTATCCCCCTCATTTTATTGGCAGTTATGCACATTCCCAGGCCCGTGCCGCAAACAAGAACGCCGAGTTCGGCGTCGCCACTTAAGACCCTTCGCGAAACAGATTCGGCGTAGTCGGGATAGTCCACGGAATCAGGGGAAGCAGGACCGGTATCAATGATTTCATATCCTTCTTCTATTATAAACTTCTTCAGATTTTCTTTCAGGTCAAACCCCGCATGGTCGCTGCCGATTACGATTCTTTTTATCATCAGGAGTCTCGTCCATCGCTACATCTTTTTGAATATCACAACCCCGTTCGTTCCTCCAAAACCGAACGAGTTGGAGAGGGCAACTTTGATTTCTCTCTTCCTGGATTCATTCGGAACATAATCGAGATCACAGTCGGGATCACTGGTTTCGTAATTGATCGTCGGTGGGATCATGCCGTTCTTTATGGCAAGCACGGTAAAAAAAGCTTCCGCCGCGCCGGCGGCTCCGAGCAGGTGGCCCATCATCGATTTTGTGGAGCTGACAGCAAGTTTGTACGCGTGATCCCCGAAAACGGTTTTTATTGCCATTGTCTCGAAAAGGTCGTTATACTTCGTCGATGTCCCGTGCGCATTGATGTAATCTACCTCTTCAGGCTGTATCCCCCCTGATTTCAAGGCCAGATCCATACACCTCGCAGCACCCTCACCTGCCGGTGCTGGAGCGGTTATATGGTGGGCATCCGCCGTCGCTGCATATCCACAGACCTCCGCGTAGATCTTCGCCCCCCTTTTCCGGGCAAATTCAAGCTCTTCAAGAATCAGGATGGCACTCCCTTCACCCATGACGAATCCATCCCTCTCGCTGTCGAATGGTCTGCTTGCTTTTGCCGGATCATCGTTCCGGGTAGAGAGAGCTCTCATCGCACAGAAACCTCCGAGGCCAAGGGGTGTGATCGTTGCCTCGGAACCGCCTGCAATTATCACGTCCGCCTCATCGGCCCGTATTGCCTGGTATGCCTCTCCGATAGCATGTGTGGATGCTGCGCAGGCGGTGGTGATCGATAAGTTTGGCCCTTTGGCCCCATAGATCATCGATATTTGGCCGGGGGCCAGATTTACAATCAGCATGGGAATGAAGAATGGACTTATCTTTCTCACGCCCCCCTCAAGGAGCGCTTCGTGGTATCTCTCGATCGATTCGAGTCCTCCCAAACCTGCCCCCATGATGACGCCTGTTCTCTCCGCAATGTCCTCTTTGATTTGAAGGTTGGCGTCGGTCATGGCCTCCTTGGCACCGGCAATGGCGAAGTGGATGAACCGGTCCATTTTCTTGACATCTTTCCGATCGACGTAATCCTCAGGGTTGAACCCTTTTACCTCCCCGGCTATCTTTGTGGGAAAATCCGAGGCGTCAAATCTTGTCACCTTTCCAATGCCCGATGTTCCATTCAGAGCCGCCTCCCAGTTCCTTTCAATTCCCGTTCCGAGGGGGCTTACTATTCCCAACCCTGTAACAACAACTCTCCGCATCATTCCTCCGAATCATCGTTATTGACGTGCCTGGATATACTCCACAGCATCTTTCACCGTTTTGATATTTTCGGCGTCCTCGTCGGGAATTTCGATCTTGAACTCCTCCTCCATTGCCATGACGAGTTCCACCACATCAAGAGAATCTGCGCCGAGGTCCTCCATAAAGGAGCTCTCCAGCGGTATCTCCGCAACCTCTTTTCCAAGCTGATTCGCAATAATTTCCTTTACCTTTTGCTCTGCTGACATGAACACACCTCCTGTTTTATTATTCACATATACATACCACCATTAACGCGGAAGACCTGTCCCGTTATGTATGAAGAGTGATCACCACACAGGAAAAGAACCATCCGGGCAACATCCTCGGGGTCGCCAAACCTCCCGAGGGGAATGTCTTTGAGGTATGCTTCCTTTAGAGAATCCGGGAGGGTGTCGGTCATATCCGTGACGATGAAGCCTGGTGATACGACGTTAACAGTTATGCCGCGCGGAGCCACCTCGCGGGCTATGGATTTCGTGAAGCCGATGATCCCGGCCTTCGAGGCAGAATAGACCGACTGTCCTGCATTCCCCATTTCCCCGACAACAGATGATATATTCACCACTCTTCCGGACCGGTTTTTGATCATGCTTTTTATGACAGCGCGCGTGCAGAGCAACACTCCCTTTACATTGATATCGAACACCGCGTGGTAATCCTCCTCCTTTACCCGCATGAGGAGCGTATCTCTGGAAATGCCCGCGTTATTTACGAGGATATCAATTTTCCCTTTCGCATCGAGGATCTTCTTAATCGCGCCTTCCACATCATCCGGGCTGGCCACATCGCATTTCACCTTTTCTGCCCTTCCTCCCTGCTCCTCGATAAGTGCCACCGTTTTATCGGCTTCGGTTTCGCTGGTGCTGTAATTTACATACACAAATGCACCGGCAGTTGCAAGTTGGAATGCCACCGCTCTTCCTATGCCTCTCGATGCTCCGGTAACCAGCGCATCTTTCCCCTCTAGTTCCACGAAAGCCCCCTATGCTTGTTTCTGGATTTCCTCGACCTTAACAAAGTCCTCGAGCGAGCCGAAGGATGCCAGCTTCCATCGGGTGAGCACCCTCCTTCCCAGACCGGTTAACACTTTCCCCGGCCCCGCTTCCACCACAATCCCCTCCGGCGACCGTCCAATAAACATTATTGTCTCCTCCCAGCGCACGGGTGAATAGATCTGTTTTTCAAGAAAAGCCGGCACCTCCTCAGAGGCCTTGTATGGCATTCCCGTCAGGTTTGCCACAACGGGAAATTGAAAATCACCAATCGACAGCGCCTTGAGAAATGGCACGAGCCTTTCGGCAGCCGGGATCATGAGTGAACAGTGGAACGGGGCGCTCACCGGGAGTTCCAATGCCCTTTTCGCTCCCCTTAACTTTGCCTCTTCGATTGCGCTGTGAACGGGCTCTCTCTCCCCGGATATGACGATCTGTCCGGCACCGTTTAAATTTGCAATTTCCACAACGCCCTCCACGGCTTCAACGATCTCGAGAACTTCGTCCGTTGAGAGTCCGATAATCGCGGCCATTCGGCCATGGCCTGCCGGGACAGCCTCCTGCATGAACCTGCCTCTTTTCTGAAGAACTGAGATCGCGTCTTTAAAATCCAGGACGCCTGAGCAGACAAGGGCAGTGTATTCCCCCAGGCTGTGCCCGGCACCGACCTTTGCCTGGAGCCCCAACTCCCTCCTGAGCACCTCAAATGACGCGATGCTGGCCGTAAAAATTGCAGGCTGAGTGTTCTCGGTGAGAATCAGCTCTGTCTCGGGCCCCTTGAAGCAGAGGTGTGCGATATCTTTTCCCAGCGCATCGGAGGCTTCCTGAAAAATCTCCTTAACGTAATCGAAATTTTCAAAGAGGTCTTTTCCCATCCCCACGTACTGAGACCCCTGGCCTGGAAAAACGATGGCAACCTCCATAGTAGCCCCCTTAAAACCTCACCAGCGCCGCCCCCCATGTCAGCCCGGCACCAAAAGCGGACAGGAGGACAATGTCTCCCTTCTTCAATGCTCCCTTTTCATGGGCCTCTGCCATCGCGATCGGAATGGAAGCGGCAGAAGTGTTGCCATACCGGGACAGGTTCACATATACCCTGTCGTCATCTAAGCCCAGACGCTTGCCCACCGCATTCAATATGCGCTGATTCGCCTGGTGGGGAATGAACAGATCCACGTCATCCATTTCCATGCCGGAAGCCTCGACGACCTCCCGCGAGACCTCGACAAGCCTGGTTACCGCCGATTTGAACGTCTCATTTCCCTGCATCCTTATATACTGCAATCTTCCCTTGATTGTCTCTTCGCAAATCGGGTGCACCGTGCCCCCGCCCGGCGCGTAGAGCAGCTCCCACAACGATCCATCGGAGTGAATTCTCGATGAGATGATCCCTTCATTGTCATTCCCGGGACCTAGGACGGCAGCTCCAGCACCGTCCCCGAAGAGAACACAGGTGCTTCTATCCTGGAAATCCATCAGCAAGGACAGCATATCGGAACCGCAAATCAATATCTTTTTGACCGTTCCCGCCTTGATGAGGCTGTCTGCGACGGTGAGGGCGTAGATATAACCCGTGCAGGCCGCCTGCATATCAAATGCGAATGCTTTGCCTGCGCCGAGTTTGTCCTGCAAAAAACAGGCAGTTGCGGGAAAAGTCATATCCGGCGTCACCGTTGCAACGATTATCCCGTCAAGATCCATGGGTTGCGTGTTTGCCTCAGATAACGCCTTTTGAGCGGCACCCAGAGTGATTTGCGAGTTCGCCGTCCCTTTCGGCGCGATCCTCCTTTCCTTTATCCCTGTCCTTTCCGTTATCCAT